>JAYRNY010000312.1:0-9175 GCA_041911975.1 bacterium
GTAGAACTTCCATTTACTGCAATGAACAGCAAGTGGAGTCTGACCGTTCGGTCGGAAATCGGTGGTACGCAAGAGCCCATGTGGACACTTTATGAAGGTGAAGGATCCAGCTCGCGAGTCGTCTGGAGCACTCCATTTGACGATGTCGAGCTTTTGCAAGATGTATTGCACTTGTCTCTGCCGCAGGATCTGCAAAAGGTTGCCATGCCTCCAGAGGTTGCAACTCCGCCGACCAGACCGGAGCCTACTCCAAACGGGCAAGAATTGGATGCTCCACATTCGTTTGCCGCTTTTGATAAATCAAGCGCGCTAATGAAAGAGTCGCAGACAAATATGCCGGCCGCCAAGCCTGCGCAAGAGGCACCGCCGCCACAACCGGTGCCCCCTCCTCCGCCTCAGCCACAAATGCCGCCCGGCTATCCATATCCTCCGGGATACGGCTATCCTCCGGGCTATCCGCAGCAAATGCCGCCTGGGTATGGCTATCCACCAGGTTATGTTTATCCGCCTGGCTATGGCTATCCGCCCGGTTATCCGCAGCAGATGCCGCCAGGTTATGGCTATCCGCCGGGTTATGGCTATCCACCAGGCTACCCGCAGCAGCAAATGCCTCCTGGCTATCTGCAGCAGCAGGGGTATCCACAGCAGCCTGGTTATCCGCAACAGCCCGGCTATCCTCAGCAGGCTCCTCAGGAGCCCTCTCCGGCTGCACCGCAACAAGCGCCTACTTTCCCGTCAGGCACTTATCCAGCACAGCAGCAAAATCCTTACGCATCCGGTACTTATCCGTCAGTGGACCCGTATGCTTCGGGCACTTATCCAGCAATGGGTGGCGGCGGTAAGGACCTGATCGAGAAGCGGCCGAACTTCCTGCTTGGTCACTTTCTTGTCGAAGCAGGGCTTATCCCGGAGCCGACTCTGGATGCGGCATTACAGTTGCAGGGCATGGTCAAGGCCGGCGCTCTTAACCCGAAACAGGCTGGTGAGGCGGTTCGCCGCGCACACACTCGGGGCGGAAAGGTCGACGCAAATACGTTTACCGCGACACCCGCGAAGAAAGTTGATTCAAAGGACGTGGAAGGTACAGCGCCGCCACTTGGTCAGGTGCTTATCGAAGCAGGATTGATCAGTGTTCCTGTTCTCAAAGCGGCGCTCAATTTGCAAGAAGTGGTGCGTACAGGCGCGCTGTCGCGCGAAGAAGCGCTTGAAGCTTTCATTCGCGAACATTACGGCGTAGACGCAAAGAGCGCGCGCAAAGCGATCGCGAAGAATTCCATGGATTCGAAGGTTATCGGCTTATTAGTCAAAGCCGGCTTGCTGACAGACCAGGACGTGCAGACAGCTCAAACAGTGAAGAAGAAACATGGCGGCGATGTCGTGAAGATTCTTACTGCAGCCGGCAAACTGGACAAAGTGTTGCTCACCTCGGCAAATCAGTGCCACGACCTTATCGAACAAAAGCGATTGAAAGTCGAGCAAGCGATCATCGCCTTGCATTATTGCGAGCGCATGCGTGTTTCGTTTGACGACGCGGTAGAAGAAATGGGTTGGGACAAACCATAGCTGCTAATGCCAAACCGGGAGAAAAAGCTCGTTTTTCTTGGTGTTGGTCAGGTCGCTCGTGCTTTGGCTCAGATTGTTGGACCTAATTCATCGGCTGATAAACCCGCCTTTGATTACAAACTCTATGGCACTACCCGCAGTGCTGCGCATGCGGCGGATATTCACGCACTTGGCGTGGAACCCCTGATTATTGGAACCTTTAGTGAATTGGGAAACCTGCTCAGTGATGCATTTGTCGTGGTTTCATTCCCTCCTGATGATGAAGCTGATAACGAGGCTTGCAAAGCCTCGCAAGAGGCTGATGCGATTGTCTATATCTCTTCGACTGCAGTATATGGAAGTAAGGAAGGCTTGATCGACGAATGCACCGATGTCGATCGTGATTCACCGCACGCCACCTCCCGTTTGAATGCCGAGCAGAAGTGGTTGAAGACAGGCGCGTCGATTTTGCGGGCACCAGGCATATATGGTGGTGGTGCCGGTTTGCATCACAGGCTGAAGAGTGGAAGCTACCGGCTACCTGGAGACGGCAGCAATTACGTTTCGCGAATTCATGTTGAAGATCTGGCAGTGATGATTCTAAAAATACTTGAATTGAAAAAGCGCAGGCAGATTTTTTTGAGTGGCGACACTCAGCCGACTACGCACAAAGAAGTTGTCGAATGGCTTGTAAATCAGCTCGAACTGCAGTTTCCAGAGTCGATTCCTCTCGATCAATGTCACTACACGCAGCGTGGCAATAGAAAAATCGATGCGGCAAAATCCCTCAATGAACTCGGCGTCCAATTGAAGTTTCCCACATACAAAGAAGGTTATTTGCACGAATTGAGCCGGTCGGACTGAGTGCGCTAGCCTGGAAATCTGCGCTTTGGCGCGTGGAAGGGAAATTTGAAAATCACGTTGCCGATTGGCACAGTGACAGTCACTTCTTCTTTGCGCGTATTCAAATAGAAGAGTTGACCGGTTCTTGATTCAAACGGTTCGAGGGCAACAGGAACCAGTCCGAAGGCGCCTTGATTTCGTGAGCGCACCAGATCTTCTTCGATGACTGCTTGTGCTTGCTCTTCCAGTTCTTCCGGTGATCTGTTGAGCATGAATTTTTCCGGCGGCAAAATGCGCTCAGTGCCGCCCCATTTTCCGTAGATGCCGAAGATGTTCGGACCGCGGAACATGTCGTGTCCTTTTGCCGGCACAAAGCCGCGCACCACGCGGGTCTTCTGTATATTGGCGAGCCATGGGCGATTATATGTGTAGTCCCACATTGTGCGTTCGCGGCGGCGGTAGTCGAAGGTGTTTTCTGGAATGAGAAGAAACGGTTTGTACGGCTCGGCTGCTTCCGTTAAATTTGCCTTTCCCAGCCCAAGATCGACCCTTTTGTCTCCAATGTTTGTGATGCAAATCAGAACGCCGAGCACTTCCCAGCAGTCGACGATTGTGCAGGCGACACGCACTTGATTGGTGGCGATGTACTTGAGTGGAAAGTCTGCATCTGCAAATTCTTGCGAGCGCGGGCTGCCGTCTTCCCAGGTGAAGCGCACGCTGCCCTGGATCTTGGGCGGCTGGTCGAAGCTTACGGATTTGTCTTTAATGCTGTAACTGCGCTCGAAATAATCGCGCGAGCGGTTGCGTTTGCCAATTGAATGATAGAAAAGCGCTGATTCGCGCAGGGCATCCGCGAGATCCAGAGAGCGAGTTCCTGGACTCTGCTCCAGTATTTCCAGCCCTTTCTGTACGTCGGCGTGCGCCTCGTCGGACCATCCTCTTGCACCTGACACAACACCTTTGATGATGTAGCTCTGCCCCAGGTCATGATCGTTTGGACCAAGCAGTTGTTTTCTGATCTCCACTGCATCATTGATGAGCGGCTCTGCTTTGGCAATCTTGCCCTGGTGATAGGCTGCCGATGCTGCGCCATGCAATGCGTGCGCATGTTCACGACTTTCTGATCCGTACTGTTTGCGCGACATATCGATACATTGCTGAAATAATTCCGCGGACGGAATGTATTTTTCCTGGTGAAGATAAACGTCTGCGAGCGCCAGGCGAGCAGCTATCAATTGCTCGGGGTCTGCAGTAATTTTCTTTGCTTCTTTGATCGCCTCTAGAAACTTGCTTTCAGCTTCTTCATCCGCACGTATCTCTGAGGCTTTGAGCCCTGCATTCATGAGGCGCTCGTAGAGACTGGCATTGGCGGGCAAAGGCTGTGTGATGGCGGCTGCCGCGGAGTGAGTGGCTGAGCCCACTACCGGATTGTTGTGAGTGTTGTCCGTCTGTTTGTCGTTCGCCTTGTCGCTTACGTCGTGCAAGTTGGAATTGTTGGCAGGTTTTGCTTCGTCCCATTCTTGTGTTTGGGCAGATGCGGGAATTAATGCACCCAAAAAAAACACCACCGAAAGCGCCAACGATACTTGGCGTCTCGCGGAAAAATCAGGCATCTTCGTCGTCGTCATCTTCATCGTCTTCGAAGTCGTCATATCCAGGCGGCGATTCCGGTAGTTTAAACCAAAAGGTGCTGCCTTTACCTTCTTCTGAACTTAAGCCCATCTGCCCGCCATGCTGCTCTACGATTGCTTTACAAATCGCCAAGCCCAGTCCACTGCCGCCTTTCTGAGCGCGATCGGGCGTATTGACCTGTTCGAAGCGCTCGAAAATCGATTGGTGATATTTCTCAGGAATACCGGCTCCACGGTCAATTACCTTCACTTCTGTATAAGTTTTGCTAACTGTTATATCGACCGAAATCTTGCTCTTGGGCGGCGAATACTTGATGGCGTTCGAAAGCAGATTGACCAATACCTGCACGAGTCTGTCCGGGTCTGCAATGAGCTGTGCGGACGCGCCCGTCTTTTCCAATTTGATTTTTTCCAATTGAGAGAGGTTATGCACTGCATCGAAGGCGCGCTCCACGACCTGATCCATGTCAGTGTGTTTGAAATTCATTCGCAGCCGCCCGGCTTCAAGTTTGTCTATGTCGAGCAGGTCATTGATTAGCTTGATCAGCCTGGTGACGCTGCGCTCGGCGAGTGAAACACTTTTCTTTCCCTTATCGTTCAGTGGGCCATAGATGTCTTCCGCCAGCATAGACAGAAAGCCTTGCACGGAAGTGAGAGGCGAGCGCAGCTCGTGGCTGACCATTGAGACAAATTCCTGCTTGATCCGCTCGACTTCGCGCCGCTCTGATATGTCGAGAATGACGAGCATGTAGCGTGAGCCCTCGAAGGCCTCAAATTCGTTAACCGAGACTTCGACGGGAAATGCTTCTCCGTTGGCCCGGGCCGCCTCGAGTTCCAGAATGTGCTTTTGCCCTTTGGTCAGAAGCATTTCCAGCAGATCCTCGACTCCGGACGAGGCTGCTTTGGGAAAGAGCTGTTGAACAGGTTTTTCTGAAAGGACCTGGAAGTCATAGCCGAACATCCTTTCGGTGGCCGGGTTGATGGATTCGATGGCGCCGTCTTTATTGATGATGACAAGCCCGGTCGGCATTGTTTCTACTATGGTTCTGACTCGTTTTTCCGATTGCTGCAGGTTCTCCATGACGGCTCGTTCTTTTTCGGCAGCATCTTTCAGGGCCAGAGCCATTTGATTGAAAACCTTATCCAGGTGGGCGATTTCATCTCCGCCGGGCAGAGGCGGGTTGAGCGGCAAGCCGCTGGCCAGTCTGAAAGTGTTGTCCATTAGAACATTCAACCGGCGTGCTGTGCCTCGATTGAAGTACACAGCCAGAGAAATGGCGATAATGATGTTGAGCGCGACACCGGCCAGCAACAATTGCTTCGTCTTGTCTCTGGACTCGGCTTGCAGCTTGGGGCTGAGGTCTTCGATTTTCCGCTCTTCGACTGCCAGAGTGTCGAACTTCGATGCCAACATCGGAATCTTGCTGCGCATGGAATTCAAATAGCTTCTAGCGGATGCTTGTTCGCCGGAGTCGATCATTTCCTTCACCTGGCGGAAGTCTTTGACAGCCCCATTGAGGAATTCTTGCAGGTCGTCGACTTTCTTTTCCTCTTCGGCATTGCCCTGGACCAGTCGCTTCAGCTCCTTAAACACCTCGGGTATCAAGTCCGAGGCATGCTGATAACGTTTTGCCATGCTGAAAGTGCCGATCAACCCGTAGCCGGAGATGCCCGCTGCCTGTTGCGTCATCAGCGAATGCAGCTTGTTGAGCTCCTTGGAGATAGCCCGGGCGCGAGCCTCCCGCTGCACCTCTTTTTCTGTCTCATTGAGCATCTGGTAAAGAGTGGCGACGAATCCCAACTCAAAGATGAGCGGGATGGCGACGAGAATCAGTCCTTTGTGGGATAGAGTAAGTCTCAGAGCCATTTATTAGCCGCCGGTCCGGACTGGCGCGTCTTTGACGCTTCCTTAGTGGTTATACCCGGTGTGATTCTTTAGGGGTGCTATCAGGATTTAAGCTCGAGCGCGTGCAGTTTGTAGCCGACGCCATGCAGGGTTTGAATCATGGAATTCTCGCTGTCTCCATCGATTTTCCTGCGCAGGCGCTTTATGCAAGTACGCACGGTTTCAGGCGCCGCATCATTTTCAGATTTCCAGACGCGGTCGAGCAATGCTTCGGCGCTGAACACCTGGTTGGGATGGCGCATGAGAAATTCGAGCAGCGCAAATTCTTTCGGCAAAAGCCTGATATCGGCACCACCTCTGGTGACTGCGAAAGTGCGTGGATTGAGACTCAAATCGCCGGCACGTAAAACGTTATCCGTGACTGTTTGCGGGCGTCTGAGCAGGGCGCGAATGCGCGCTGACAGCTCTTTCATGTGAAAAGGTTTGGTCAAATAATCATCTGCACCCGAGTCCAGGCCTGTTTCAATTTGCTCGGTCAGATCCTGCCCGGTCAGCATCAAGACCGGTGTCTTGCCGCCATTCATGCGGAACTTCTTCAATATCTGGATGCCGTCAATGACCGGCAGCTGCCAGTCGAGAATAATCAAATCGTATGGATAAATGCCGATGAGCTCCATTGCCTCATCGCCCTTGGTCGCTGTTTCAACGAGATGGTGGTCATGCTTGAGCCAATCTTCGACTATCGTGCGAAGGTCAAGATCGTCTTCAACTATCAGAATTTTTGCCATGATTGAGCATGCGCAGGGCGAGTGCCCCGGTTACAGGTGCTGTTTTTCCTCGACTGTCGAATTGAGTTTGATCACACCGCCGGGCTCCTGAGCAGTCTTATTGCCGCTAAAACTAATTTTGACAGGATCGAAGGCATTCGGGTCCTCAATACCGAAATAAGTTTGAGGCTTGAATCCCATAGGACCGGCAATCAAAACCGAAGGAAAAGTCTCGACTGCGGTGTTCATCTCCCTGACGTTGGCGTTGTAAAACCGCCGTGCCTGGGAAATTCTGGTTTCCGTATCGTTGAGGGTGCTTTGCAGCTGATTGAAATTCTCGTTGGCTTTCAGTTGCGGATAGGCTTCGCTGAGCGCCATCAGTTTTGTCAAAGCGCCCGTCAGTACATTATTTGCCGCTGCCTGCGCCTCCGGGGCTCCGGACACCGCGGCAGCGCTGTTGCGCGCTCTGATGACCGCCTCGAGGGTGTCTTGTTCGTGACTGGCCTAGCCTTTCACGGTTTCGACCCGGTTGGGAATCAGGTCATAACGGCGGCGCAATTCGGTCTCGATCGCCGACCAGCTTTCCCGAACACTCTGCCTGAGCATGACCAGTTGGTTGTACGTGCCGACCATCCAGAGAGCAATCACTCCCAGGAAAACCAGCATACCTATTCCTATGTACATGCAAACCTCCAGATGGTGGTTCGATTATACCTAAAGCAAAAACGCCGAATTACCGGTTGGCAACGCCCGACCCTGTTGAGTTTTCACGGTTTTCATTACGACTGAGGGCACGTGATCTTCATTATTTATTCTCTTGACAACCCGGGATGGGCTGCCTTACCCTTTAATCGCCCTATTACGGCACTTACTATCGATGCCAGAGCTTCAGCCAGCCGAAACCAATCGACTCAGGGCACTGTCGCCTGAAAAGTTCGACAGGTGCCTCGTGATCCTGACGAGCGTTGTCGCTCTTATTGGATATGGCTGGAGTGGTGTGCGAGGGGTGGGCTTCGCTTTTATCTTAGCGTGCATTGCAGCGCTCCTTTTAAGATTGGAAAACCGTGCTCAGGACCCCGACCCGGAAACGGGAAAGCTGACAGCCAAATCCAAGATCACCTATCCCGACTACTTCATCGCCTGTGCCGGCACGTCTTTGCTACTCATACTCCTTAAGGAAGGACTGACTGGCAGCCTCATAGAATTTCTGGCGCTGTGGTCTCTGTTCATCTGTTTGATGTCGTCCGTTGTTCGTTTCTCCGCGAAGCAGTGGAGAGGCATAGCGATAACCGGCGTGGGCATCAGCGTCGGGTATGTCGTCAATTTCATTCAATCACTTTTCCATTGCCTGCCGTTTTTCGGCACCGACGCTGAGCATCTAGCGGTCAGAGGCCCATTCGTGTTCTCGATGATTGCTGCCTGCTCTTTAATTTCGATGACCTGTCTTTTAGTTGCCGCCGGAAAATTGGCGCGAAAGTTGAGTGAAAAAATCGAGCGCCTTAAGGTCCAGTCTCGAAGCTGGAGGCAAAATCTCTGTTCATTCTTCAGCCGCGCGACAAGACAAACAGTCGCAGAACTGCCGGTCTATGTGTTCGTCACCTGGTACATGGCCGTCGTCTACGGACTGGTGATCCCCGCCGGCAGTGTGGGCGACATGCTTTCCAATACGTTTATGGCGTCCGCGCGTGATGCAAACATTGCATCGTACCAGGAAGAGGAGAAGCCCAAGCCTCTTATTAGAGGGACCTACAGACCGCGAGATCCGTTCGCTGACGGTGTTGATGATGCTCCCTCATATGTGACTCCGGATCCTTCTCTTTACAAGCAGGAGCCTGACCCGCAGATCAATACGCAGCCGATGAATGCGCCGCCTGGTCTCAATGATTCGGTCGGCACTATCTACTCGAAGCCTTTGCCGCCGGTCAATCAGGCCGGTAAGGCTGACGAATCGAGCGAAATCAAAGTCACATGTGTCGTCGTAAAGTCAATTCTCGCACTTGGACTTATTGTGCTGCCGTTTACTTTGATAATGAGGGGCGCGGCTGTTTACGCATCTCTCGTTCGGCGTTGGATTGGCGCTGCGGGCAAATTGCGTCTTACGGAGTCGGCACTGGCGGCAATGCGAGACACTGGCTACAAGCTCCGTTTGAAGTATGAAAGCAGATTTTTGGCACAAGCATCGCGTACCTTCTGGTGGCTTCTCTTCTGGTATGTCGTGGTATTTTCGCTGGTGGCATTCGCCGGCGGTGGTTTTGGCGCTTCCATTCGCAATTGGCTTGATACTTCGATATTGAATGCGGGCTTCAAGAATGTCACAACCGAGTACAACGTCAACATGCGCTATTTTGTCGCAGCACTGCTTGCAATGTACGCTTGCGGACCATTGGCAGTGACGGGCTGCGTCTTTCTGCCTCACCGCTCAGGAAGGCAAATTGTCGTTAGCGAGGAAGGAATTTCCGCGCCGGATGGTCCTTTCTTGCAGATGTGGCTGCGCACTTTCAGACTCTATATCGACATAAAGGCAGTAACACTGCGAGGAAAACAGA
>JAYRNY010000313.1:0-1938 GCA_041911975.1 bacterium
AATCTTGAATACCATCCCCGCCTGCCTCTCAGCAAGCGGCTTTCCAACGCCTTGAGACAAGCGATCGCGGACGGGCGCCTGAAACCAGGCGAGAGCTTGCCTTCAACCCGCGATCTGTCCGCCACTTTGAAAATTGCCAGGGCGACGGTACTCTCAGCCCTCGAAGAGCTGGTCAATGAAGGGCTCATTACTGCCGTGCCTGGCTCCGGCTACTTCGTCGACGCATCAGTGGCAAGTAGCCTTTCGGTGCAAGAAGAAGCCCCAGATAGCCGCCCTGGCGATGCACCTGAGGCCAAGGCGTTACCTTTAACCGACTATGCCCTTAGAGTAGTGCAGCTCTCCGACTCACTGCGCAAAGACTGGCTTGACAGGCTGCATGAGATCAATTTCGGCGTGGTCCCGGTTGAATTTACGCCCCAGCGAGAGTGGGAGCGGATGATGCGCCGATATTGCCGCGCCTCCGGCATCGAAACTCTCAGCAAGTCAATTGAGCCATTTGGCTACCCGCCGCTGAGAGAAGCAATCTCGACCTATCTCCATCGCAGTCGGGCGGTGCAATGCACAAACTCCCAGGTAGCTATTTTTTCCAGCAAACAGTTGCGCTTGGAATTGTTCAGCCGCATTCTCATAAATCCAGGAGACTACGTGGCATTCGAAGAGCCTGGTTATGCGGAAGCCAAATATGTCTTCAAATCGCACGGCGCACGCATCACGCCAATTCCTGCAGACGAACACGGATTGATCGTTGACGAGCTGGTAAAAAGCAATATCGAACACAAGGTTGTCTATGTCACACCGTCTCACCAGGATCCGACCGGCCCGCCCCTGTCTCTGGAGCGCCGGGAAAGGCTCCTGAACTGGGCTAAAAACACGGGAGCAATCATTATCGAGGACGACTACGACAGCGAATATCGATATGGGGCAAAGTCGCTGCCGTCTCTACAAGGACTGGACCAGGCCGATTGCGTCATTTATCTGGCCACGATATGGAAATCGTTGCAAATGTTGGGTTTTGGTATCGCCGTCTTGCCTGACAGATTGAAGAAAGTTGCCGAATTGGCAAAAATGGAAATGGAAAGATATCTTCCGGTTGCTGAGCAAGTGGCGCTTACCGAGCTAATCAACGAAGGACACCTCGAGAAATATCTGAGAAAGTCGCAAGCCAAGCTGTCATTGCGAAGACAAGAGCTGCTGCACGCTTTGACTGTGCATTGCAAAGATTGGCTGTCGGTTTATGAGGAAGGTGCAGGCACGCATTTGCTTGTCAGATGCAGAAAATTCGATGACCTATCAATTTGCCAGAGCGGCCATCGGGCCGGAATAATGCTGATGAGCACCAGTTCTTACTATGAGGGAACGCGACGGACAGGCGAGTTCATGCTTCCTTTTGCGCATTATGCAAAAGGCGAAGTTGATGCGCGCGTCAAACAGTGGGTGGCATATCTTTCGCAGGAAAGGGGCGGTCAATGATAATTCAAAAGACCGAGCTTAACCTCGACCCACATTCGAAGATCCCGCTGGGAAGACAGCTCGCAGACCAGCTCCGCCGGGGAATCATCGAAGAAAAGATTGCTTTGGGCAGTTTGCTGCCCTCTGTAAGAGATCTGGCTCAAAAGTTGAAAATATCGCGCTCCACTGTGATGCGATGCTTTGATGAACTAGCCGGACAGGGCTACATATTGGTGGCTCCGGGCTCGGGGACAAGGGTTTGCAAGCGTTTGCCGGGTGAGCTGGACGAAAAACGCAGATGGCTTTCTCCAGCCAATGTTCGCATAGAAAAGCCGATTGCCTTTTCACAGTATGCCGAGCGCCTGCTTGCCGGTACGCAAATGAGTGCTTCTCAGTCCAAGTTTTTCCTCAACTATGGCGGACCTCCAACCGAGGCAGCGCCTATAGATCGCTGGCGAGAGCTGCTTTTGCAACATATAAAATCACCAG
>JAYRNY010000314.1:0-6630 GCA_041911975.1 bacterium
ATGAAGTTGACATGGTTTCGTGGCAAAATAAAAGGGATGAGTGTTGCACTCATCCCCTCCCCTGCGGAAAAATCTGGCTTCTTAGCTGTCTCAGCGCAGCCCGAGATTTGAGGTCGGAAAGCGTCTGCTCCACTCGCTACCTGTGAATGACACCCGATTTCCATCGTTGCCGACTTGTTGAGTATATTCGCCGTTGCGTCCGATTGCCCTCAGCAGAATTCTTTCACGACCGCCATCAGTTGCATATAGATGTACGTAGTTGCGATCGCTACCGGGGCTGATTGGTGAGACTTCGATACGGCAAGGCACCTGGCGACCATCGACGTCGGTAAGGGTAATCCTGTTTTGTCCGGTTCGGGCAATTGCTTCGATTGCCGCAAATTTGGTTTGTGCTGTGCCGCTGGACCCGTTAAGTATGTCGATGTTCATTTGGCGCACGTTTTCAGGATTGGGCGGCTGATCGTAAGGAAGTCTTCCAGCGGGCGCGCTTTCGCCACGCACCGGTGGTGACGCTGTTCTTCGCCCGTCGGCAAAGTTGCGAATCTCGTCTATGGTAAGTTCATTCGTGTTATTGCCCGGCCTGTACCAATGATCGTCGTCTATGGCTGCAAAGTTGCGCGCCGCATATTGAGCTGCTAAAACAGTTGTCGGGTCATAGCGGTTGGTGCGATCATTTATGATGTTGTTCAAGTCTTGTCTAGTAATGCCGCCCTGTCCATCGGCATTGAGTCGGGCAGCTTCTTGCAATACTAGCTGCGGAAGGACGCCCTGGCGTTCCAGCAGCGAACTTACTTCGCTGCTGATCGCATTTTGTCCGTTTACGTTGCCTGCGCGCATCAGGCTATTCAATTCATCTCGCAGGCGCGGGTTGGTTTCTCTTGTAGCCGTCAACTCTGCTGCTCGATCCGCGATCTCGTTTGGTAATGGCATGATCTGATCTCCTCGGGTAGTCGAGCGACAGTCCGCTATTGGCAAGGAAGCGCTCTTCCTGGATAGTAATTTAGGGGAGTGGTCGTGTTTGCACTGTTAATGGTATCGGTCCAAGTTGCCACCAAGTTGACATGAAAAATGATCCTTCAAATCGCAGTGTCAAGTTGGTGGCAGGTACTTGAACGACATTTGTAATTGCATGAGACATCTTTTGTCTCAGTACAATGGCTTCCCTTCAATCTATTACTAAAAACATGACAGAACAGTTTCTTCATCGGTTTGATGACACAAGGCGATTTGGCAATGATTCGTTATTCAACGCTCCTTTTGTTTCACTGGAAGATGTGCAGCAGTTTCAACGCCAAATAAATGATCGCGGCAGAGCAGATGCGTCTGGTGTATTGAGCGCTAACTTCATAGATTTTGGCGCAGCGGACAATATATATGGTGACCGGCATTCTCAAGCGCCTTGCGAATTGCAGCAGCGAGTCGAAGCCGGCAGCCCGCAGGATCAAAGAGTCGCTCCACGCGCCCGGCTGGAGCAAGAATTGCAGACTGTACCTGCACGCCTGCGCGACTCGATAATGCGAGACATCACAGCAATGGAGTCTCCCGGTAGAGTTTCACCGCTGAGCAGCGATCAATTGGACAGAATCTACAATGCCACCGCAGATCTATTAGCTGATCGCAGTCGGACTTCTCCTCTGACCAGAGCCCAGAGAGAGCTTTTGGTGGCAGGCGTATTCGACAATGCTGCTCATCCCCGAGACATAGACCAGGGCGCATTCAACACCTGCAACGTCACGACAATCGAAGAGCGGCTGTATACCTTGAATCCAGAGCGCGCGGCTGAGCTTGTTTCGCAAGTAGGTCTGACAGGTCGGTACATAGCACCGGATGGTTTTGAAGTTTCGCTGGATAGACGCTCGTTGAATCCTGATGCGGAATCTCAGATTCCGCCTTCCAGCCCGCTTGCGGATGGCAGGCGCAATTATGCCAGTCAAATTTTCAGTATAGCCGTCATTAACGATCACTGGCAGCGCATGAACCCTGAAATGCGTTATGTGCAGCGCCCGGGGAGAAACGGAGAGCGGCCACGAGAAGCTTTAGTGGTCGGCAATCGCGAGTACGGCAGAACCCCCGATCTCAATATAACCGGCATGACTATGATCGGTCTGAGACTTGGTTTTTCTCCGGGCTTCATCTGGGGCAGTGAAACTGCGCGCGATGTTTTTGATAAGGATGGAACCATAGTGATTCGCTCCCGCCAGGATCTGCGAGAGCGACTACAGCAAACACAGAGAATAGGTGGATTCCCAATCATATTGGGGGTCGAAGCAGACGGTCCGATGTTTGGAAGGCAACGAGCTACTAGTGGACCGATGGGGCACGTGATCAATATTGTTGGTTACGATGCGGAGCGCGGGACTGTGCAAATTTCAAATCAATATGGCCGCCAAGGTGATTTGCAGAACGTGCGCATAAACGATCTCTACTTGTCTATGATTCCGCGTCGCTTGCGCGCCGGCAGGTAAAAACAAATACAAGTAGCGCGAAAGCGGAAGCATGAAATGCCTGCGCTGAAAAAAATTTTTCTGTGACGAAAGCAAGAAGTGCTGACGCGAAAAAGGAGAGATGGTGCTGGGGCCGTCTCTCCTTTTCCGTTGGTGCGCTCTGTGAGGGTTGGCGCGTTTCTAACCTGGGTTTATAGAGTCCTTGCGAATCTATGGTTAATTGGCAATCTGATGGCAACAGGGTTTCCTAATTGTTGGCTGCGCTCGGCAATAGATTCTGGACTTATGTAACGCCCATCGTTTCCGTTCCAGAGCCAGTTGAGGGCTCTGTTCACGGGGCCTATGCTGTTGGCTACGTTGTAGGCATCGCTCAGCAGTGTTGTTATGGCTGCTTGTTGGTTGCGTGAAAAGTCTTCTCGATGGTCTGTTAGTGCCTGCCGCAACATTCCAACGTTGACTTGATTGCCATTGGCGACTGAATCCGGGTACAGGTGCCTCATTGTGCGCACTATTGCATCAAACTGTTTGGCTGCCGCGCCCATATCGCGAGCTTCAGGAAGGAGTCCATCCTTGAGCCCTGCATTTACGTCATCGCGAGTAAGGAATTCGCGTCCATTTGCGGTCATGGCTGTCAGCGCTTGCTGAACTCCAAGAATGGCGTTGCGATCGCGCGCAGCCTCCGGCATTCGGTTTTGTCTCTCGATGAATGTAGTAAGCTCTCTGCGCTGAATTATGCCATCGCTGTTGCCACCCTGATCGATTTGGTCAAAGCGTTGAGAGAGTGTTTCAAATGTCAAAGAGCCTAGAAGATTTTGCTCTTGCAATTGTTGTGTGTTGCGGGCGACTTGCTCTCGCACAGAGCCAGGAGGTGGCGGTTGCAGGCAGTTGGCCGCAGCGATGGACGCCCATGCGTCGCACGCTGGAGGCGGAGAAGCTGATCTCTCCTGAATTTCGTTGTGTGATGCCATCCTAAAATCTCCGGTTTGAACTAACGATCGGACCAATTCGGTTGAATTTGATTGGAGTATGTTGGAACTTTTGGTCCGCCATCATGCTGAATTTTGAACAAATTGCCTTGTTCGTCTTTCTTGAAAAGCAGGCTGTCTCCACTAGTGAAATCGAGGCTGGCTATCTCGTTTTTCGGGAAGTTTCCTTTCTTTGATTGCGCACCGTCGCCAGTGACCTTGATCAAATTTCCATCCGCATCTTTCTTGAATGTCACATCCGCCGCATCACCCATCGATTTTGCTTTAGCAGCCGCATCATATGCAGCCATTTCTTCCTTTTGATTGAGTACGATGATATTGATGTTGTTGCTGCCCGTCATTTTTTCGCGCATCATGTCGGCGACTTGATTGCTGATTTGCATAGCGCTTTCATTTACTGAACTCGCCTCCTGGGGAACAATTTTGTCTTGAATCTCATTGTGCTTCATACCTTTATCCTCTTTTACTGAGTGAAAAACAGCGCACGCCGATAGGCATGACGGAGCGATTCGCATATATAGGGCGAAGCGTCGCACCGCGGTGACGGACTGCGTTAGGGTGTATTCGAAGGAGCGTCAGGAAGTTTTTTCCTGAGCCGGATGTTTTCTATCCGACCGTGATTGCAATTTACAATTCGTTCCTGACATGAAGTTGACACGGCTCCAGGTGAGCTTTCCGAAGCGAATGTCGGAAAGGGAGCGCAGCGAACCCGGAGAGTTTATAAAAAGTCCAAAAGTGCCCCGCCGCACATACGGTTGAGCACTCATGAATGATCCCCGAAACTTAGTCAAAGGCGCACTGACTACGCCGCAAGTAGAATCTCCAGGGCGCATGCAATACGCCGCTGCGAGGTTTTAGTCGATGGGATGCCATCCGCCAAATTTGTCGCCCATCCACAGGGAGTTGTTAGCCGCTTTCACCATCGTGTACTCTTCGTGGCGACGAATTTGCGCACCTGAATCATACGCTGCGCCTGTGATTTTGCCTTGCGTGTCGCGTTCGACAAACAGTTGTTCCAGGCGTACTGCGTTGGCTGCGTTCAAGTCCAGGGAGTATCTATTGTATTGTTGCGGTTGCAGGGGGACAAAACTCAAGTTGTTGGCGTTTTGGATTGCATTACTTGAGAAAATGTCGTTGGGTTGAAACATTAATAGCCTCACTGGTTTTTACAAATCGGGGGGGTATCTGGATTTAAACAAACAATTGTTTCTAGAAAGTTAAAGCGTTTGCCTCTTTTTTGATTCGTTAACCTTAGCGGTTCAATATGTCCGTAACTGGGCAACTTTTGGGCTGATTTTGGTCCAGTGGTCGTCAAAGCCGCGTCAATGTGACATTAAACGGCGCGCCCGGCCTTTCGGCTTTGCGAGCGACACTCTTAGTTGGTCTGGACAGTCTTAAGGTATCAAACCAATTTGACATTTGGATGACATAGACAAGAACGTCACTGGTGCGGAAAAACTCTTCGATCTTTCAGGCGAGCATGGTTCTGGCCGGCGGTGGTTTCGGATTAAACCGTGAGGAAGTTCGGCGAGCAACAAAAGTGCAATAACCACCATATACATTGAATTAATTACTACTTTCAGATTCTCCGGTTTTACATGCCTCAACCTAATTACGATCGCTCAGCCCCAGCGAACGATAGGGGTAATACGCACTTTACCGATAGCACGCCGCGCAATGGACTGCAAGTCGAGTCCACGAGGTACATGGCCTCGAGTTGAGGAAGCGGTGGATGCTCGTCAGGTGGCGGGCGCGATTCTAGAGTTCCTCCCGGCTCACTGCCGAATTTCCAGATAGAGCAAGGCACGATCAATCCGGAAGCAAACCAGACATGGTTTGGCCCGGACGGTGAGGTCAAATACGGCACTGCCATCGAAAAGGCGCTTTTCGATGCTACCGTCGGCATGCGCGGTTCGGAAAAGGCAAAGAAAGCTAAGACGGGCAGTGGCGCGCCTCAAGGTGATGCTGAGGCCGGCGGTGATTCACAGAAGAAGAGAGACGGCGCTACTCAGGAGACTGAGAATACTGTTGTCGACAAAGTCCCTGTAAAAGTAGGCGAAGACGAGAAAAAAGGCGAGAAAAAAGAAAAGCCTGCAGACGGCAAGGGAGCTGCGGGTGATGCAAAAACTGAAGAGGAAAAATTGCAGGAAACACTGAAAGCTGCCTATGATAGAGGTTTGCCTGCAGTGGTAGTTTTCGGTTCCCAGTCCGCAAAAGATACAGAAAAGCTCCTCAATACGCTAAATAAGAATATGAAGGAGCACAAAGCGGACTTCATTTATGCAGACACCGACAAGCTCGATGCCAATTCGGAGTTGGGTCAAGTTGCGCGCCGCAGCGAAGAGCGCGGGCTGGGACTCGGTGCCGACGGCAAGGCAGATCTGGCATTCACTGGTGTGTACAAAGTTGAGAAGGGCGCAGACGGTAAGTACCATATCGGTAATTCGGTCGCTACATTCTGGGGCGGTCGTCCGGAAATCGCCAATATAATGAATGATCAACTCCGGTTTGCAACGCGCGATGTATCAGGTAGTGGAGCACCATCAACAGACAGGGTGATACCGCCTGCTCCGGCAGCCGATGGCAGCAGACCTGCTACGGATGGAGGTTCCGCGGATTCAAACTCAGAAGCCGCCAGAGCAAAGAAGGACGCCCAGGAAAAAGCGGCAAGAGAGAAAGCAGAGCGTGATGCGGCTCGCGTCAAAGAGCTGACCCAACTGCCTTATACGCTCGATAAATTCGCGGCAGGATGGGCTGAATTTATTGATTCTCATGGCATGGAAAAAGGTGGCGGTTTTCGCGATCTGACCAATGAGTTCGGCCAGGAAGTGCTGAAGGGGCAGTTTGACGGCGACAAGCTCAAAGGATTGATGGACCAATCAAAAGGGTTGACACAAGAGCAAGCCAATACCATGCTCGGTCAGGTCAATGAAAAACTCAGCCAGAGCGGGCTTACCGTACAGGCGACAGTCGGCAATGACGGCAAGATAAACGAATTGTCGATCAGTGATGTGACTGCCGGTCAGGGTAAAGTTTCCGTTGTCGTCGATAAGAACGGCAATGTGACTTCATACAAAGGTCTCGGTAGAGACACTCAAGGCGACCTGGCTGCAGACGCGCTGCGCATCGCCAAGAAAGCGGCTCCTGATGCCTGCCCTTGAAACGGCTGGAAATGACAGGAACCGTGAGTTCCTAACTCA
>JAYRNY010000315.1:0-4081 GCA_041911975.1 bacterium
ATCAACGCCGGCAAAAACTGTAGCGGCGCTTGATACTGGCTGATTGAGCCCCGACGCAGAAACGAACATCAACAGACCGAAGATGGTAACGAGGCTCATTATTTTTTGATGACGTTTCATGATGCGCTCCTTTCTTGCATAGTACCAAGCAATTAAAGAGGCTCAAAAGCAGGTAACTATGCGGGCGGATGCGTTACATGCATAATTCGATGGTCCTGTAGTTCAGAGTTTATTTAGATTTGCATGTTTCGCGAAGAATCAGGTACACCAAATATGGTGCCGTCAACCTCTTTCCGTTTATACCTCTATCATAGCATTTTGGGATAAGACTGTTTGACAAATACTACCTCTTTTGGGGTAGTTTCTGAAAATAAACAAGCAAACCCGCTGGTTGCGTACAAGACGAAAGCTGGGACTTGGCAGAACAGGCAAAAAGCTGTAGGCTATTACCTTAAAGACTACCTCTAAAGAGGTAATTGTGAAAACAAAGAAAATTACTATTTTGCTCGCTGAAGATCGAGAAGTTGTTCGCATCGGCATGAGACACTTGCTGGGCCGTCTTGATAATTGCGAAATCATCGGAGAAGCTCAAAACGGGCGTTCAGCCATCGAGCAGACTCGACTCCTTCGTCCCACAATGGTTTTTATTAAGAGGGACTTGCCTGTTATAGACGGCGTCGCCGCATCGCTGCAAATCAAAAAGCTAGGCTTCGGGACACGAGTAATCATGCTGTTGTCCCGCGAAAGCGACTTCTGGACGAGCATTGACTCAGGAGCTGACGGCTATATTATGCGGGAAACACCGGAGCTGTTAATTTCGGCAGCAGTCTCGATTGTAAGCGAAGGCGGTAGTTTCATTGGACCATTAATAGCTCACTATTTGCTGCACGGGCCAGGCTTGCCGATGATGCGCGCTGTCCTGACCGACCGCGTCGATATGCCCGAACTCAGCACTCTTTCTCGTAGAGAAAAACAAATTGTTCGCCTGCTTATCGACGGAATGTCCAATCAACAAATGGCAGATTCTCTAGGGCTTGAAGTGCAAACGATCAAAGTGCATGTGCGCAATACGCTCAAGAAACTCAATGTCAAGACACGAACTGATGCAGTCGCGAAGGTGTTGAGAACGGGAATGGCTGTATAGACTACATTACCGATCGAAGCCATCAATGTCGTTCAATATCTTCGCCACAAGACGCAAGGCTTGCCGCCTGAATACTTCTGATTCTTGGAATTGAAACGATTGTTCGAGTTCCTCTGCTTTGATCCAGTATGGAGTCGCCTGCTCCAGAGCATCAGCAAGAGGAATATTGACTTCCGGTCGGACACTCAAAGTTACCAGCATAATTACCACCCTATATACGACGCGATCATCCTTAACCAACAAGCGGAGCGAGCAACATTACTACCAGAAAAACAACCAAAATCCAGGTAGCAACCTGCTTTATCATATCTGCTGATTTCTTTTTGCCGGTTCGTGAACGACTAGCTTCTCGTTCGTTCAGTTTCGTAGTCATGGACAGATCCTCCTTTTATTTCTCGTCGGTTCCTATATTTTCTTTCGACGGCTAACCGGGGCCGATAGCACTTGCTTGGGAGGTCTTTGAGCGTTTGGAATTCCGGATCGCGATGGCGCAGCGACCCATCTCACAGCCTGTACTGAGCATGGTGCTTTCAGCGCAACTGTTTGAGCCAACGACCCAAACATCTTCAGGGTCACCCCTGGTCGTTCGCTTGAACCAATAACGATCAAATCGGCATCCCATTCTTTTGCGGTATCTAGAATCACTTGTGCAGGCTCGCCTTCGCGAACTACGCAGTCGACATATTCAGGGCCAAAGTGCACATCAAGTTTAGCCTTGGTTCTTTGAAGTGTTTCATTAATGCCGTATAGATAGTCCTCGCGCTGTTCGATTACGTCTACATGAGCCATATCCTTTGCTTGCCGGCCAAACATTCGTTGATCAACCACCGCCGCACTGACCAATTTGAAATATGTATTCTCAGGCCATCTTGACGAAAGAAGCTTGTCGACCGCAATTTGCGAGTTGAATGATTCATCTATCGGAACAAGTATACGATTGACTTCGCTGGATTCGTCAACGCCTCGAGCAACCAGCACAGAACAATCAGCATCTTGAAATACCGCTCTGGATACACTGCCCATGAACAAACGTTCTAGTGGACCACGATCGTGCGAACCCACGATGATTAGATCGGCAGGCCATTCTCGCGCATGTTTGAGAATACATTTCGCTGCGTCGCCTTCACCGAATAGTGCCGTGGCTATTGAGTCGGGGTTGCGCGCCTCTATTTTGATGGCAGCATCATCGACCAGAATGTATGCGTCGTGCACGCTATCGCTTGTCCATTCTCTCTTCTGAGGCAGAACAGTCAAAACTCGGAACTCTGTTGCTGGCGGCCAATGGCGGGCTAATGCTGCTTCCAGTGCTGCTTGTGCTGTTGGTGAACTGTCTAGTGCAATTAGAATATTCATAATGATTTCCTCTCCTTGTGTTGTTATTGGAGTAGTTAGGCAACCGCTTGCCTGGGCACGTTCTGAGGTTTCGTTATGATCCATCGCCGAATGAGTCTCTCCACATCTGGTCGATAGAGCGGTTTGCGACAAACCTCGTTCATGCCGGCTGCCAGACACTCCAGATCGTTGTCTCCAGTTGTGGTAGCCACAATTACTGCAGGACGTAAACGCTTTTGTGTTTCGATTGCACGAATACGACGAGTTGCTTCCTTGCCGTCAATTCCTGGCAAGTCGATGTCCATGAAAATCAGGTCGAAGTACTCTGCCAGCTCGACAGCCTCCTTTCCGGTTCTCACTGCATAGCAGTTAACCTTTAAGCCATTGAGATAGTGCTGCATCACTTCACGCATGATCTTATTGTCTTCAACAACTAATACTCGGTTAGACATAATCTTCATCCTCGTCAATTCGCACAGGGACCGGAGCTAGCACGAGTGGAGAACAGAACATGCAAGTCGTTACATAGATAAGAACACCAACGACTGTTACACCAACCGTTACTGCAAAGGGACTTGCGCCCATAAGGTAATACACCCCCGCTGCGATAGGTGACAATGCCATAGTCAAGCAGAATGCAATCCCAAGCACTTTGGTTTCGTTCATCATTGTATAAACCTCCAATTCGACAATTTTATTCAGTTCAAACCGGCTTTATTGAGCCGAACCCGCATCCAACAATCGTTGCAGTTCCATGTCTTCCTCAGCGGAAATTAATTCGCTCGCCGGTGTCTCCCAAAGAAAGAACAGCTCGCCGTCTGGCTTCCCGAGCTGGTTATTCCAGCAGTCTCGGCTGTAACCAAGAAACAATCTGAGCATGGCTTCCAACGTGTTGAGTTCCTCATCAGTTAGTTCTTCGAGTAACTCGTTGACGTCTAATGGTCCATGGCTGTATCTTTCAACTTCGTTCTGGACTGGTGTGTGCAATATCGTATTTAGTGGCATGATTGAACTCCTGTAAAAGTATTCTCGCCTTCCACAAGTATGCTGCGGCGAAAAATATATATGTGAACTCACTCACAGAGTAAGAGCCTCTGATGGTCTCGGTCTTTCTCGCCTGTGTGAATATGAACAGGCCAGAAAGAGCCTGCCACTACCGGCGCTACCACTGTTGCGATGCTATCGCCATGCCTGGTCGAAGGCAAAGACGCCGTGACCACGGTTGGCAGTAGCGATGTCTTTAGCTTAAATAAGCAAGGACCTATGCAAAAGCCAGAGAGGGCGAGGAATGTCGCCTGCTACTCTATTTTGCTCAAATGAGGATCCAACACTTTTAAACTGCGGCAGGAGATGTGGAATTGCAAAGACCGACGCGATATTCATACCGATACTGGACAATTTTGACTTGACCGCATCAAGGCAAACTGACGAACTCGTCGGGACAGCGTACAAAAACTGCTTAGAATTGCCGATCTGTTTTGTTACCGACTCCATGCTGAGTTCCTTAATCCACGTCGAAAAAACAAACGCCAAGAAGCCGAATGCTGCGACGGAAATAGCGATTACAAGGTGTCTAACTTTCATGGCGAACTCCTTGCTACTATC
>JAYRNY010000316.1:0-1876 GCA_041911975.1 bacterium
AGCCTTTGCCCTTTGTTTTCGAATCCGCTGTCTGAAAAAAGCGTTCGAATACTTTACTGCGCATTTCCTTGCTTAGACCCGGACCGCTGTCCACAACGTCAAAGCGCACGCCGAGCGGAGTTTGAGAAGTTTCAATGCGAACTGTGGTTTCCGGTGGGGAATGATTGATCGCGTTGCCGAGGAAGTTCACCAAAACTTGAATGATTCTGCCGCGGTCAGCGTTTACTTGAATATTCGCACAATCGTTGCTGAGGGACACCCTTCGATCCTGCGCCAGTGCCGCCAGAGAGCCAATCGCCTCCTGAGCGGCGTCGCGAGCGGCAAATTCCGACTTGACTAGTTCTATCTTTCCTTGCTCCAGGTTCTCTATCGTCAGAAGAGCATCCACCAGAGAAAGTACACGATCGACGTTTGCTGTTGCGAAGTTGAAATGTCTTTTTCTGACTTCGTCAAATTTGCCCGATTCCGCCTCAGGGACCTGGAGCAGGTACTCCTTTGTCTCCTGCAATGGTTTGCGCAAATCATCCGCCAGCATTTCCATCATCACTTTGCGCTGCTGCCACGTCGCATCGAGAATTTCGGAAACATCATGAAGGACGAAATCGAGATACCAGATTTCGTCTCGCCCATTGACGTTCTGCTTCAGCGGTTTTCTGAGCGGCAGCAGCTCGGCGTTGGCTGTCAGCACTTTCAAGCGGCGAGTAATGTCGCTATCGAATGCGCACAAAAGCAAAAGCGCGATCATCCAACTGCCGAAAATTCCCACCTGCAGGTAGGATTCGATCTGCTTCCTGACCGCCTCTTCATTGCCTCTGATCTCAGCCATCTTCTCAAGCTGGCGATCCGTGAGCTGCTGAATTTTCTCCATCTTCTTTATGCTGAATATGACGAGCGCTCTGCCGGGAGCCGCAAATGCGGGAGTGGGCAGGGCTCCGATTGCCACAGCCACCGGTTTTTCATTGGCCAGCCGTTGATTTTCCCTGCGATCGAGGTCCAACAATTCATTTACATCAGCAATCGTCTGCCGATCATTGCCGACAAGCTCGAGCAGCTTTTTAGCTGCTGCCGGTAAAAACTTAGCGACGGGCTGCTGCAGATTTTCATTCTCCGAATCTCCGTACCACTGATAGTTTGTTACAACTGCCAGATGTGCACTCATGGACATCATCAACTGGTTGATGGTGACGGCAGCCTCTGATTGCTTCAACTCGAAATCCAGAAAGCGGGCCTGCTTCTGTGTAAGTTGGGCGATCGAAAAGATCATCATGGTAGAGAAGATAAGCGGTATGAGAAACAGCACCAATCCCTTCTTGAAAATGCCGGGGCGAAAGCGCCTGGCCGCCTCACTGCCAAACCCGGAGCCGGTGCGGAACTCAATGCGTATCAATCGAGACAACTCGCTGATATTTTTATCCAGCGATTCGGTATCTTGGTCCTTCGAAATATCTGCGTCCGCCAATGCCAGATCCGGCGAGTTGGCACAGAGGCGTTCAATCGAAAGCAAAGAATTTGCTTTCAGAACCAGGTGTTCAATGCATTTGGCGGCGCTGAAAAACTTCTCGGACGTGGATTCGGAAATGACCTCGGCTGGGCCTTTCTGCAAAATGGCAAGAGACAGATTGACGGCAGTCAGAGGCGAGCACAGATCATGTGCGACCATCTCCAGCAAGTTTTTGCGAAATTGCGCCGATTGGTCCAATTTGTCGGCAGCCTGGTGCAAAACCGAGTCGAGGTAGGAAATTTCGTCGCCGCCCGGCACTGCTTCATTGAGCTTCTCGCGAAGAGGGAGCCTGGTTGCATTCTCGACCACTACCTTGAGCCTGTCTGTTATCTCGCGGCTGAAGCTGAAGACGAGATACACCGACAGAGCAAATAG
>JAYRNY010000317.1:0-5088 GCA_041911975.1 bacterium
GCATACTTCCTCAAGCCGTCAATCGAATTTACCGTCGCAAGAGACCGATAAATCAAGAATCCGCTCAGAGTGGCAAATACGCCCACCGCCTTTGAAGCGTAATCAAGCTGAGGGAGCACAGCCAAGGTTTTGTTAAACAGAGGTTGTCCAAACCAGATACCATGCCCTGCCGCCACCGCCGTGGCAGCCAATCCGCGCAGCAAGTCAAAACCTTTCAATGCATATCTATTGCCATCCTGGCTGTAGGCATCGAAAGCCTTGCGAAACCACGGAGTGAACATTGCCACAACGACAATGTAAAACCCTATGGCAGAAATAATTGCCAGAGGTAGTACGGACAATTCCCGCATATGGAATCCAAAAAAAATATCCTGACATTTTAGGACTACTTAGCAACAGCTACATGGGCTGTACTTAATATTTTCGCGTCGCCACACTGGCATGCAATTCGAGAATTTGAAAACCAGCAGGCTGGCGGTCAGGGTTGTGCTTTGAGATTGACAACAGCGTCAGCGAATCTTTTGCACAATTCCTTTTCGCTGAATTTTTTTCTGACGCTCTCGGCAATTTCCTGGAGCAACTCTATACAAACAGGCGCGTTTTTAACTTTGACAAGGTTGTCTTTTAATGCGCCGTCAACCGTCAGGTCGGCGTTTCCTACATAGTCACCCAGAATGTAGCGCGTACCGGCATTAGGATGGCAAACAATTGGTTTTTCAGCCAGCGCGGCCTCGATGGTGGCAGCACCGAAAACTTCGTCAACACTAGCAATTACATAGACATCCGCTGCATAGAGAGCGCGATGCACACCCTCAGGAGGCAGGGTCAACCATTGCACTCGGTCACCCATGAGCCTCTTCGCCAGATCCTTCAGGTAAGCAGTATCCGGCTCCGGATGCCCGCACATGATCAGCTTTACGCTTGGATCTTCAATTTTTGCCACTTCATTGATTATGTAATCAATGCGCTTGTGATACCTGTTCCAGGCGGAAACCGTAATGATTGCAAAATCATCCGGCGCCAGTCCAAACTCTTTTCTTACTTCATCGCGGGCTTGATTCGGTCTTTCATAACGAGCAAAGTGCGGCAGCACCTGCATCTTGTCTTTGGAAATCCCGAAAGAAAGGGCGCTTTCATACGATGAAGGTTGAAGATGTTGAACATAATCAAAGAGCTTTACAGTGCTAGGTTTAAATCCGCCCCCATTGGCAATCACTACTTTGAATTTCAACTTGAGCAAATCTCTAAAAAAGATCAGCACATATCCAAATGGTGCTTCTTTCGTCCAGACAACATCAGGCTGGTAAGCAAAGATGTGAGGCAGCATGCCAATAGCAAAGGTCACCATTTCCGACCCGTAAGCAAATTCCCAGACGCGGCGCTTATTGAAGAGTGAAGCGATAAAGAGCGGCCAACGCAGCAAGAAATCCCTGGGCAAGTTGGCTACCCAGGTGCTGTCCGGATAATTGCCGCCGGCAAAGAGACGAACCGACAGACGGGGATCATTCTTTAGGGCGGAATACCAGCGGGCAGTGGAGACTTCAAATCCTCTATTGACATTTCCAAGACCGCAACTGACCATAGCCAGTTTCACAGGCTGTAGAGCATCAGCAGCCACTGAAACCTGGACTGGCTTGAATCTATCGGAAAACGCGTTTGAAGAATCCATCAAATGTTGTGGTAAAGAACGTAGATCACTCCTGTTCTGCGAGTGCGAGAAATCACTTTGCAACTTCGCCTATCCCCATGCAAATCTTATCAGCTTCCAAAACCCTAAAAGGAAGACAGATATTGAATCTCGAAGAAAGCAAATCAGAGTATTCAAATCAGCCAACCATATTCCTGAGACAAATATGCCCACCCTGATGTTCCATCACACAGGCGCCATATAGGATTTCCTATACTCAAAAATGATAAAGGCATTTCGAGAATTCACAGGACAGGCGGCAGGCCGTAAGATGCATGTATAGAGCGCATTGCGCATCGGCAAATGGAAGGTCAACAGGGACTTCACCGTGCGCTTGGGCTGCTGTTGCTGAGTTACCAAAAACCAAATACTTTTTTCGAAGGGGTCAGCCATGTCCACCAACCCTTACTATCGCTATATGCTCAATATCGCCGGTATTCGGGAAAAAGAACCATTTTTCCAAAGAGCCTGGGGCAAGGTGAATATCCTCAGCCGGCAGAGAGACAGACAGATATATAAAGAGCTGCGCGGCTCCAATCTGGAATTGCAAAATTCGCACAGCAAAAGGGTTCTCAATTCCTTCAACCTCATGACCATCGAGCATGACCATGCCGCGTTGCTTGAAGAGCTCGCGAATGAAGCGCTCATCTTCATTGAAGAGGAATCAAAGCAAGCGGAAAAACGTGCAAAGGAAGAAATGGTGAGAAGCAATGCTATTTACTCGTACATTGCAAAGATCGTCGAAACACTCAGTCCTTATGCCGGTCTTGTCAATACGGCGGTCGGACATACGGAACTATATACGGTGCTCACCGGACCGGAAGTGATTGTCGAGCAGATCAAATTGCCGGGTGCTCACGACTCATTCGAATATCGCAAAGACTTCCGGGCTCGTTTCTCGACCCGCACATGGAGCCTGCTCTTCCGCGGCACTGATTCACGCATAGACATCTTCCTGATTCCAGTGGACAAAGTGATGCGTCTCACCAAAGTAGAGTTGTTCTACAAACCGGTGGCAAGGCTTTTCGCCGAAGTTCAGGGCACCCAAGTCACTTGGGCCCTGGACGGCGAAGACAAGCATGCCAGAGAGATAATGGCTTATATCCTGCAACTGTTCCACCAACTTCTCGAGCGCACCAAGTCGCAAATGTTCAGAGAGCGCTCTCATGGCGGCAGCATCAACGGCGAACTGCTCGATCTTACGGTGCCCAGAGTGTCCTTCGACGAAAGCGACGACACGATGAATTTCGACTACAGAGAAGGTCAGCCGGATCTGTTCGGACCCGGCGAAACTGCCAATTCGTCAAGCGCTGTTGAACCACAATATGTCGAAGAAGAAATTCAAGAGCAGCAAGTAATCGATCTCACCGCCTTCAATCAAGTCACTCCTGAAGGTCTTAAGCAGTATCTCTTGAAGGACAGTGATTTCGCCACAAGAACCAAAGACTGCCTCGAGCAATACTGCGCTTCTACTTATAAGATGGACAAAAAGGTTGTGGAAATTTCCCCGGTGAAAGAGGGCAAAGCTACAAAAACCGCCGGTATCGCAAAACCGAGCAAGAAGTCAAGATCAAAAGGCAAAGCTTCGCGATCCAAACGCAAAAAATAAGCAATAACAAACTTTTACTTCACAGCACTGACAAGCAAGCAGCCGGCGCCTTTGCCGGCTGCTCTTGCGTTTAACAAATGGGAACCGGGCAGCCCCCTTGCTCGTCTCCATAACCGGCCCATCGCTGAGAAAAGTGTTGTATGCACAGGCTCAACCCCTCATATACTCAGGCAAGAATTCGCGCGTTACTGAACCGAGTGCGAGTTACACAAAATCCGAACACACGCAAAGCAGTAGCACGCCTGGTTCTTACCTTAGTGGCGGCATTGGCGATAAAAACTGTCGCCTGCTGCCCATTCATTGCTTTGCCGTCATTGAATGCGCAAAAAGGAAATGTGCAGATTTTCGATAGATACGATCATCTCGTCTCAAAGGTTCACGAAGAAAAAAATGTAGAACCTGTTGCACTCGATCAGATTTCCGTGAACATGCGCGATGCTGTAATCGCAGCTGAAGACAAAAGTTTCTACCACCATTTTGGTATAGATCCGCAGGGCATAGCCAGAGCAATGGTGAAAAACTTGGAAGCCGGGCGCGTGGTTGCAGGCGGTTCCACAATAACACAGCAGTTGGTGAAAACGCTGTATCTTAACCCGGAGGATCGAACGCTCGTCAGAAAGGCGCAGGAAGCCTGCATTGCACTGTTTATCAACGCCAGTCATTCCAAGAACAAAATTCTCGAGACTTATTTGAATCAAATCTATTTCGGCAAAGGCGCGTACGGAATCGAGCGCGCTTCCCTGGCGTACTTTAATAAACACGCATCGCAACTCAGTCTTGCGGAGGCCGCTTATCTGGCAGGGTTGATCAAGGCGCCGTCAGAACTCAGCGCACAATCCAATCAAAAAGATGCAATCGCCAGACAGCGTCAAGTTCTCGATTCGATGGTCGAATTGAAACTCGTTTCTAAACTGAGAGCTGCGCAGGCAGGACAAGAGAAACTGCATTTCGCCGATGGCGACCGTCCCCTCAAGTATCCGTTTTACATCAATCATGTAATTGCACTTGCCAAAGAAAAACTAGGCGACAAACTCTGGTCCAGACCGCTATCGATTTATACAAACCTCGATCCAGCCGCTCAGCAAGCTGCCGAGAGAACTCTGCAAAGAGGCGTGCTGCACGCTCCCAGAGGGATAAATCAAGGCGCACTCGTCTCCATTTCCGTTGAGGATGGCGGAGTGCTGGCAATGGTGGGCGGCGTAGGCGAGTATGGAAGAGTGTCCTGGAACCGGGCGCTCAATCCCCACACAGCCGGTTCGGCGTTCAAACCGTTCGTTTACCTGGCCGGCTTGATCAACGGAGCCGTGCAGCCTGACAGCATGGTCGACGACATGCCGATCTCACTGCAAAATGCCGATGGTTCCTATTATTCGCCGAAAAACTTTGACGACAGATACATGGGCACGATCACCATTCGAGACGCACTGGCGAAGTCGCGAAATGTCTGCGCCGTCGCGATCGGTCAAAAAACAAGACTAAGCAATGTAGTTCTTACCGCCCGAGCCGCCGGCATCACGGCCAATATGGATTCATATCCATCGCTGCCGCTGGGCACCTGTGCTGTTTGCCCGCTGGAATTGGCCAATGCATATGCGACTATTGCTCGCTCAGGCGTTTACATAGAACCGTCCTTCATCCGCAGAATCTCAAGCAAAGACAACTCGATAAATAAGGTGTATGAGAAAGAGAGCGTGCAAAAACTACCGGTCGAAAATTGCCGGCAGCTGGTCGATGTCTTAATGGACGTAGTCAGCCAGGGAACTGGCACCAGAGCCTATCTTCCAGGTATTCC
>JAYRNY010000318.1:0-2981 GCA_041911975.1 bacterium
CCTGCCGCCAACTTGGCCAGCTGGACATGGCTAGACGGCTGGCCGGCGCCGCCTTGCATGAAAGTGCTGACCGCACTCGATCTATTCTCGACCGAGCCTATGACGCGTTTGTGGCTATCGATAAAAGCGGGCGTATTCTCGACTGGAATCCGCAGGCAGAGAAAACCTTCGGCTGGTCCAGAGAAGAGATAGTGGGCAAAACACTGGAAGAGACAATAATTCCTCCGCAGCATGCCGGTACGAACCAAGAAAGTTTGGCACGACTGTCCGCTGCCGGACACAGTCAGTTCTTCAATGCCCGCATTGAAATGGTCGCTCTCCATAAAACCGGACACGAATTTCCCATCGAGCTGGCCATATTTCCTGTAGGCAGCACCGAGACAGGAACAATCTGTGCATTCATGCATGACATTTCCGACCGCAAAGCACACGAAGATGAGATCAACTGCCTCAATAAGGCGCTACTCGAGCAGATTACAGAAGCAGGCTCGAAAAATGACAGTTTGAAACTGCTGACCGACGAGCTGAGGACTGCTTGCGAAAGCGCAATCGAATCTTCCAAGGTGAAATCAGACTTCATTGCCAGTCTGAGCCATGAAATTCGCACGCCTTTGAGCAGCGTCATAGGCATGGCGGAATTGCTTTTGGACGGTGACCTAAAAGACGATCAAAGAAAGCTGGCCAATACTTTGCACAGCTCTGCCTACAACCTGCTGGGCATCGTCAATGACATCCTGGACCTGTCTAAGATAGAAGCGAGAAAGCTAGAACTTACGTCGGAAAGTTTCGACATGCGCTCGCTTGTTGAAGACGTCGCCGAGATGCTGGGAACGACGGCTCGCAGCAAAGGACTTTCCCTTTCAACTTTCGTCGATCCCGCTTTACCTCTTATCCTGAGAGGCGACCCGAAACGGCTCAGACAAATTCTTGTCAATCTTTGCGGGAACGCGGTCAAATTCACGGAAACAGGCAGTGTCATGATCCGCATCGACAAACTTTCGCTGGCCAATCACGCCGTCACATTCTCAGCTTCCGTCATTGATACTGGATGTGGTTTGACGCAGGAAGCCAAGAAAAATCTCTTCTTACCGTTCAGCCAAGCCGGCAAGCGCGGTGCTCAACCAGCCGGAACCGGTCTTGGATTGGCGATCAGCAAGAGCCTGGTGGAATTGATGGGCGGTGAAATCGGAGTTGACAGTCATGAAGGCGACGGCTCCAATTTCTGGTTCAAAGCCACTTTGCGCACTGATGGCATCGATTATCTAGGCGCTCAACACGGCGCCGCGCAGCATGTAGAGCCGGAAAGAACGCGCCTTATCATCGTGTCTAACGATCGCTTCACTTCAGAAGCGCTCACAATGTATGCGTATGCTCGCAACATCGAACACAGAGCAGCAGGCTCTATCGAACAGACTGCCTGGATTATCAACAAGCTGGCCAAAGAAGATGATCGGCCAATCAGGATCTTCGTCGACATGTCCAGTCGGGCCATGGATCCCCGCCCACAAATCGAAGAGATCAACAGATGCGAATTCTCCGACAGGGTTAGATGGGTTGCCCTGACTCACATAGACTCGAAAGAATATCATCGAAAGCTCAAAGAAGCAGGTTTCGCCAAAGTGCTGGTCAAGCCATTCCGCTTTGGCGACTTCCTGCACTCGGTATCGAACGATTTCGATCAACAAGTGGAAACCCGCGAAGATTTGCCGGCACTGGATGCCGCAAACGCAGCCATAATGCGATTGTCGGCCAGAACTGTTCTGCTTGTGGAAGATAATCCGGCATTGCGAGAACTGGCTACCAGACAGTTGAAGCGACTGGGAGTCGAAGTTGCCACAGCTTCAGACGGAATGGAAGCCGTGACAAGCGCGGCGGGCGCAAATTTCGACCTCATTCTCATGGACTGTCAAATGCCTGTGATGGACGGCTTCGAGGCTACAAGACAGATACGGAGAATCGAAGAACGCGGGCCCCGGCATACTCCCATTGTTGCCCTGACAGCCTCCGTCTTGCCACAAGACAGAGAAAAATGTTTTGCAGCCGGCATGGACGAGTTTCTCACAAAACCCGTATCACTCGACGACATTCGCGCCCTGATCAAGCGTTGGATGAGCGGGAAAGACATACCTGCCACGGCGCATGTGACCATGTCCAATGACGAAGTGGCATTTACGGAACTCATTCACAGCGCACGTTTCCAGGTGAGCGAAATGGATCAACTCACTTCCATCCCCCGAGAAGTGACATCCACGGATCTGCTAGACAGTTTTGCGCCCACTCCCGTCGATAGGCAATGGCTCGATGAGCAATACGGCAGAGACGCTCTCAGTGAGATATTGCAGACCTTCACTGATGAAGCCGAATCTTTGATGAATCTGTTGAAGAGGGCGGCGCTGGCGCACGACTTTATCGAAAGCGCCCGAGTCGCTCATCAACTTGCCGGTATCGCATCGGTAATCGGGGCCAAGCAGATGCACGCGCAAAGCTTGAATCTGGAGCATGCATCAAAAGAGAAAGATACCTATCGAGCAAATGTCGCTCTGGATGAATTGCAGCGCGCGCACGAAGACGTAATGCAATGGATAAAGAATAAGACCTGAGCTCAACTAAACCGCCACCGGCTCGCGGGTCTTTCTGCTCTCAGTAGGTTCGGGAGCGGGTTTCATTGCCTTAAGCACATAACGACCGAGCAAAATTCCCGGGCGCTCAACAAACATGTATGCGACGAAGCTCCAGAAAAGTACGCCAGGCAAAAATACAAGCGGCAGATACCAGGCATATACAGAGCCAATAGCCACTGCCTGCTCGCATGGCACATGCACGATTCTGAGCAGACCAAGAGAAGGCAGGATACAAAGTAGGTAGGGAAGATGCACGAGATAAATGCTGTAAGAAATAGTTCCTAAGAATCGGCAAGGAAAAGCGTCCATGATCGTGGCAACCTTGTTTAGATTGGGCAGAGACGCAAGCATCAGCGCGCA
>JAYRNY010000319.1:0-1824 GCA_041911975.1 bacterium
ATGTGATCAACCGCATTGTCTCGCGTGTCGGTCGACGCGTCGACGAGTCTTCTCCAATTGTGGACGCCCGCCTGCCCGACGGCTCGCGGGTGAACGCCATCATCCCGCCTTTATCGATTGAAGGACCGATACTCTCCATTCGCCGTTTTCGCCCCAATCCATTTTCTTTGAGGGACTTGATTGAGAAAGGGACTTTGAGCGCGCAAATGGCAGAGTTTCTCGAAAAAGCCGTCAGCGGTCGATTGAATATTCTCATCTCGGGCGGCACATCAGCCGGAAAAACGACCTTGCTGGGCGTGCTGTCCAGCCACATCTCCGAGCACGAGCGCATAGTCACCATCGAAGACACCGCCGAATTACGGCTTCAGCAAAGACACGTGGTGAGGCTCGAATCGAGACCGGCAAACATCGAAGGACAAGGCTCGGTAAGCCAGCGAGAGCTTGTCAAAAACGCGCTGCGGATGCGACCCGATCGCATCGTGGTTGGTGAAGTGCGCGGCGCAGAAGCGTTGGACATGCTGCAAGCCATGAATACAGGGCATGAAGGATCGCTCACGACGGTGCACGCAAACTCCGCACGCGATGCGCTCAGTCGCCTGGAGACGCTTGTGCTCTTGGGGGGTGTCGATCTTTCGCAACGCAGCATCAGAGAACAAATGGGCTCTGCATTCGATCTAATCGTTCAGATCAAGCGACTGTCGGACGGCACAAGGCGCATCGTCAGCATCACCGAAGTTACAGGGGTTCAAGAAGATGTAGTCAGCCTGCAAGACATTTTCGCATACCGGCAAACCGGCACGACAACCGACGGAAAAGTCCAGGGCATGCACGTCGCCTGCGGCATCAGGCCGACCTGCGAAGCCAAATTGAACGAAGCCGGTCTTTTCTTGAGCAGCGACTTGTTTCTTGAAAGTGAGTTAGAAACAGGGCCGGCAGCACCAACAGTTTCATTCTCGAACAAGCAAAGCGCCCAACTGGAAGCACAAATGAGGTCGGCGCAATGATGGGAATCGAAACTCCGATTATTGCTTGCTTTGGCGTTACCATTGCCGCCGGGACTTTTATGGCGAAACGCTTGCGCGATCGCCGTCAAAGACAACAATTGGCACAGAGACTTGCTCCGTTTGCTCCTAAGGAAAACGAGCTGGCCGCCATCAGCGCCAGTCTCGTTGCCAGTTCCGACCAATCTACTCTACCCGCCATTGAGACCGCACACCGAGCCATTTCGCTCATGATCGCTCAAGCCGGCAAGCAGATGCCCGTGCGCTCGTTTCTCTCTCTGACTGCAATTCTCTTTCTTTCGCCACTAGTCACCGCCACTGCATTTCAGCTCGACATCGGCATTGCCGCTGCGGTCGGCTGCATTCTTGCCTGCCTGCCGACCGTTTTCTTGAAAGTGAAACGAGCGCAGATTCGCAAAACATTCGTCAATCAATTGCCCGACGCCATTGACTTGATGATCTCTGTCTTGCGCACCGGGCACAGCGTCCCGCAGGCAGTAAAGACAGTTTCCGAAGAACTTCCCGCTCCCATGGGATCGGAGTTTGCCCAGGTCATGCAACGAATGAACCTGGGGCAAACGTTCAGCCAAGCACTTTTTTACAGCTGCGAGAAATTCGCCTCCTTCGAGCTGGACCTGATAAGGCGCGCGGCGACCATACAAGCAGAGACCGGCGGCAGTCTGGCGGAGCTTTTGGAGAAAACAAACTCGACACTGAGGCAAAGGTTGAAGCTCGTGCGCCAGGTCGGCGTGCTCACCGCGCAGAGCAAGCTGACAGCCACAGTCGTGAGCGTCCTGCCTTTCGCTATGGCTGCATTGCTTCA
>JAYRNY010000320.1:0-3071 GCA_041911975.1 bacterium
GATTTTCGGAAGCAGCGGATCTTCCTCTGTCACTTCTGCAGAAATGCGCGAGAGGGCGACCACTATGGTGCCGACCTGGACGGATTTGTGGGCACGACGCTCCACTTCCTTTTGAATACGCTTGGCGTAGGCTGACAGATTGAGCAGTCGACGAGAAAGCGCAGTCAGTTCTAGCTCTGACGAGAAAAGGATGTCGCGGACTATATCTGTGACCTTTATCATTGCCGCCCCTGCGTGTTTCGAAAAGTTGGTTGTAATAAATATTACATTTTTACAGTAAATGTATCAACTGCTCAAAAATTTTACATTGCCGTCCGGGCCCTGTAGATTGGGTGTAATCGCCTGAACGAACAGGAGTAGAGACATGGCAATTTCCATTCGCCGTGCAACGGCGGCTGATGCTCAGCTTTTACACGATTTGATTACTGAGCTGGCTCGATACGAGAAAGAAGAGCGGAGCGTGAAAGTGACAGCCAGAGAGTTGCAGTCTCAACTGCAGCAGCCAAATCCGCCATTCGAGTGTGCAATCGCTGAGGCAGATGATGAGCCGATTGGCTTTGCCCTCTACTTCTATGCATATTCGACATGGGAAGGAAAGCGGACTCTGTACCTCGAAGATTTGTACGTTTCGCCCGAAGCGCGCGGCACCGGTGCTGGTGCCAAGCTCATGTCATATCTTGCCGAAGTTGCCAGGGCGAATAATTGTCCGCGTTTCGAGTGGTCCGTCTTGGACTGGAACGAGCTTGCCATTGGATTTTACAACAAACTTGGCGCCAGTCCCGTTGCCGGATGGACGCGCTATCGAGTAGATCCGACACGCCTGGCCAGTTGACCATAACGTTAAAGGGGCGACGCATGGCATCGCCGCTCTAAAAAGAAAAGTTTTTCTCCTCCTACCTGATCCGCAGAACACCACACAAAGAAAAAACCAGCGCAATTGCGCTGGTTTTCTCATTTCTTTTGCCCATGCAGATGGGCTTATAGTCTTACTTGGCGGTTTTTTCTTCTTCAGCCGGCTTGGAAGCATCAGCTGTTTTTGCTGTATCAGCAGCTTTTTCATCGCCTTTGGCTTCAGCCTTGGCTTTGTCTTTGCCTTTGCAGCAATCTTCAGATGCTTCCGCTTTTTTCTTTGCGCTGCAGCATCCTTCGCCAGCTACTGCCGGAAGAATGGAGGTGCCGACGAAAGCGACTGCCAACAGGCTCAATAGAGCTACATTGAATTTCTTCATGGATTTCTCCTAGTGATTAACCACCGCAGCACGAGCCCGATTTGTGGGTTTGGCCCGAGCCTTCAACTTTGAGATTGCGCTCGGTCCAGCTGTCATAGCCGCCTTCGAGCTCTTTTACCTTGTAGCCTTTTTTGGCGAGCTCGAGAGCTGCCTTGGCCGAAAGGTGGCAAACGATGTCGTAGCAATAAACGACGGTCGTTTTGTCCTTAGACAGTTTATCCAAGTTCTTGTCAAGTTCCTCGTATTTGAGGTTGATTGCGCCAGGAATGTGACCTTTCGCAAAGAGCTCGGGGGTGCGCAGGTCGACGATGGTCAGTTTTTCGCCATTTTCGATCGCCATGTTCAAGCCGATTGGCCCGATTTCATAAGCCAGCTTGGCTTCGAAATATGCTGCTGCATCAAGAATTTTGGTAGGTGCTTCAACGGACATAAACCCTCCTATGGCGATGCGCGAGCACCGCTCAAACGAATTAGAACTGCAACTGACCTAATGGTAGATTTTCGTAGTGCATTTTCGCAAGTAGGCACCGAAATGTTGTGTAGTATGCATTTGGATACTATCCTGCCGGCTCCGGCGTTTAGTACCAGCGTTTGCCGCTAATATTAAGTGCCGGCGCCGTTCGAGGCTCTACTTCCAGCCTCAAATTGCTGACTGCTAATGGTACTCGATCGGATGAGATTTTGATCATCGCGTATGCAGTTGCCTGACTAACCAGGGCGGAGCGGGCTATGGCCTCGACACTGAACTTGCGTGTGCCCGCTCCCTCGATGACGACAGGGTTGGGTGCTAGTTCTACAGGACAACTCATAAGGGTCCAGTCATTGAGATAGATCTGGACATTTGCTTTATCGGGGCATGTGATCTCTCCGGTCCAGGTCACACGCGCACTTTGTTTTCCCAAATCCGCTCGAATTTGCGCAGACGCGACATACAGCTCTTTGCCTTTTTCTATAAGGCAGTCCGGAACAGATTTAGCAGGAACTGCTTTTGCATCCATATATATAGGACCGCTGGGCGGAATGGATCTCGACTCGGGCGATACCTGTTTGCCGGCGAGCAAGAACATGTGATATTGACCGTGCTGGTTGCCCAGGGAGTTGGAGAGGTCATTTGTTTGTACGCCGCTTGCGTCCTTGCGTTTGCATATCGCGGGCAGAATGGATTTGGGAAACTCCTGTCGCAATCTTGGATCCAGACATAGTGGATTGTTGCACATCTTTGTCGGCGAGAAGATATCCAGTGATGGACCCGATAGAGAATTGGAAATTGAAGCCTTTTGAGTGGCACCGCGAACAGTACTGCCTGTCAGGGCGACAAAACTATCAATGTTTGAGCTGCCAGCGCGCCTCGAGAGAGCCAACGAGTTTTCAGCGCCCGGCTTGAGCATGGTGGCGGGTACGGCAAAAACCCTCCATTGCTCGAGTCCGCCCGTGTGTGTTTGGAAGATGTTCCCGAAGGTGCGATAGTCGTTGGAAAGATCCTCGTTATTAGATTGCAGCAGTGAGAGCGGAGAAGATTTGACCTCTTGTCCATTCACTCTCAATTGCGCTGCGCTCCAGTCGCCTCTGATGTTTGCTAAGACAAGGGCGTCTTCGCTCGTTGATATGCTTTCCGGCAACTGCACCGTCCGACAAAATTCTTCTGAGGAATTAAGCTTTGCTTCCCAGTCATAAACTATCTCCTTGCCGCCGAGGGACGCCGCCAAGAATATGGTCAGCGAAAGATAAGAAACAAGCAGGGCCAATACCTTGGGCGCAACGTTAGTTCTATCCGAACCGAGCAGCGTTCTTACTGCCAGCAGGCATCCGATGAAGAGAAGCAATGAGCCCAGGACAATGGAC
>JAYRNY010000321.1:0-6705 GCA_041911975.1 bacterium
TCGGCGGTATGCCCCTGGTGATGATCACCGGGCAGAAGCCGATCAAGAAAAGCAAGCAGGGTCAATTCCAGATCGTCGATGTGGTCGGCATGATGCGCCCGCTGACCAAGTTTACGCATCAGATCGTCGACGGCTCGCGCATTCCCTCCATCGTCCGCGAAGCGTTCCGCGTCGCCGCCGAGGAGCGTCCCGGTGCCGTGCACATCGAGTTTCCCGAGGACATTGCCGCCGAAGAGATCAGCGACTGCGATCAGCCGTTCGCTATCCATCAGGCGCTGCGTCCCTATCCTGACCCGACTGCGATAACCGCTGCCTGCGCCATGATCGAGTCGGCCAAGCGACCGCTCGTACTGGTCGGAGCCGGCGCCAATCGCAAGCGCACGCGCAAGTCGCTGCTCGATTTCATCACCAAGACCGGCATTCCGTTCGTCAACACTCAGATGGGTGTCGGCGTCATCGACGAGCGCAACCCGCTCTATCTGGGCACGGCTGCGCTCTCCGATCATGACCTCGTGCATCACGCCATCGCCGAAGCCGACTTGATCATCAACGTCGGTCACGACGTGGTTGAGAAGCCGCCCTTCTTCATGGTGCGCGGCGGTGCCAAGGTTCTGCACGTCAACTTCTTCTCCGCCAAAGTGGACGACGTCTACTTCCCGCAGCACGAAGTAATCGGCGACATCGCCAATGCCTTCGTCGAGATGGCGAAGAATGTCACTGTCTCGAAAGACTGGGACTTCAAACCCTTCATGGAAGTGAAGACTTACGGCGACAAGCTCATCGAGCTGCAGTCGTCGTCCAAGAGCTTCCCGGTTGTGCCGTCGCGGCTGGTGTCCGACGTGCGAGAAGCGCTGCCGTCCGACGGCATCGTCACGCTCGACAACGGGCTCTACAAGCTATGGTTCGCGCGCAACTATCGGGCGCACGGTCCCAACACGCTCCTGCTCGACAATGCCCTCGCCACCATGGGCGCCGGTCTGCCGTCGGCGATAGCCGCCAAGCTAATCGCGCCCAATCAGAAAGTGATCGCGGTCTGCGGCGACGGCGGCTTCATGATGAACTCGCAGGAGCTCGAGACGGCCATCCGCCTCAAGCTCGACCTGGTGGTCGTCATCCTCAACGACAATGCCTATGGCATGATCAAGTGGAAGCAGACGGAGAACAAGCAGGAGAATTTCGGGCTCGACTTCGGAAACCCGGACTTCGTCACGCTTGCCGCCGCCTACGGCGCGCACGGTCACCGCATCGAGCGCACGCAGGACCTTCTACCCATGCTGAAGGAATGCCTGAATGCCAAAGGCGTGCACATCATCGATGTGCCGATCGACTACACGACGGGCGAGAAGCTCAAGCTCACCGACCTGGACGTCGCCTATCTGACGGCGCCCAAGGAGAAGCAACCGGCACGCGAGCGGCTGGAGGTGCGCTCTCCGCATGATGGGAGTCTGATCGAGACTCTAGAAATGCAAGGTGCTAATGCTGTGGAGAACGCGCTTGCCACTGCGCACGCGCTCTTCAAAGACCAGAGCAAGTGGCTGCCCGCCCACCAGCGCATCGCCATTCTCGAGCGGCTCGCCGAGCTGCTCAAGCGCGATCGCCAGAGCCTCATCGACACTGCTGTGGAAGAGGGTGGCAAGCCCTACAACGACACGGTTGTCGAAATCGACAGGGCTGTGCAGGGGGTGAAACTCGGCATCGATGCCATTCACAACTTGCATGGCACCGAGATTCCGATGGGATTGACGGCGGCTTCGGCGAATCGCAAGGCGTTCACTTTCCGTGAGCCCATCGGCGTCGTCGTCTCGCTGTCGGCGTTCAATCACCCGATAAACCTGATCGTGCATCAGGTGATTCCGGCTGTTGCTGCTGGTTGTCCCGTGATAATCAAGCCGGCCGGCAACACGCCGCGTTCCTGCATCGCCTTCGTCAAGCTGCTCCACGAGGCGGGCTTGCCGAAAGAGTGGTGCCAGGTGCTGATCGTCAACAACAAGAATTCCGAGAAGCTGGCCACCGACAAGCGCGTCGGCTACCTGTCCTTCATCGGTTCGGCTCGGGTCGGCTGGTACCTGCGCTCCAAGCTGGCTGCCGGCACCCGTGCCGCACTCGAGCACGGCGGCAGCGCGCCCGTCATTGTCGACGCCTCGGCGGACTTCAATGACATCGTTGCACCGCTTACGAAGGGCGCTTTTTACCACGCCGGTCAAGTGTGCGTTTCAACCAAGCGCATCTACGTGCCCGCCTCGCGCGTGGATGAGTTCGCCAAGCTCATCACTGCCAAGGCGCAAGCGCTCAAGGTCGGCGACCCAAAAGCCAAGGACACGGAGGTTGGTCCGCTCATTCGCGCAGGCGAAGTGACGCGCATCGACCAGTGGGTGAAAGAAGCAGTCGCGGCCGGCGCCAAGCTCTTGTGCGGCGGCAAAGTGATTGCACCCACCTACTACGAGCCGACTGTCCTGCTCAATCCGCCGCTCGACACGAAAGTAAGCACCGACGAAGTCTTCGGACCAGTCGTCTGCCTCTACTCGTACGACAACATCGACGATGCGATTGCACAAGCCAATGGTCTGCCGCTCGCCTTCCAGGCTTCGGTGTTCTCCAAGGACATCGATGTCGCGATGCACTGCGTCAAACAGCTCAACGCCACAGCCGTGATGGTCAATGACCACACCGCTTTCCGCGTCGACTGGATGCCCTTCGGCGGTCGCGGCGAATCCGGGCTGGGTATAGGCGGTATCGCCTACAGCGCGCATGAAATGAGCCAGGACAAACTCATGGTTCTGAAGAGCGCCAAGCTGTAATTCAGATCGGAGTGTCGGCGGCTCGCCTACACTAATCGACGGCTATTAGAACTGGGGTGCGAAAGCAATTTCTACCCCAGTTCTTCTTTGCTGGTGTTTTATTATAAAGCCTAGTACTTTTCGGCAAAACAATGAATGGGGTGAGCGCAAGAGCGGCGAGTCCAAATCACCCAGACAGCAAATTGGCAACCGAGTCTGGGTAAAGTGATAAGAGGAAGCCTGCCGGAACCTCCCAACAAGGAACTCCATATGCGCAAAATTGCTACCGCTTTAATGTCTGTCTTGTTTTTCACTCAAGGCGCACTCGCAAAGGATATGACCGGTGTCATCGATGTTTCCGGCAAAGTAATCATCCCCATTCAATACAAAAGTATTCGTTCAGTTGGCAATTGGCTCTTTATCTGCGAGGGATTCAACGCACCTCCAGGAGTCGTTTCGCCCAAGCTGCCCAACCCACCGCTAAGTGGATTGCCCACCAGGGAGCTGAGCCTGGCGAAACAGCACGGCGAGCCAATCCCCCCGCAATCAGTGCCATTCTTGTTCGACAAAAACGGCAAACAAGTCTTCGTGAAAGTTCCCGCCGGGCTTGTCGTGTACGACATCTGCATACCCAACAAGTATCAACAGTTCGAACCGGTCGCTAAGCTTCCAGCCGACACACTGATTACAGTTGCCGGGAAAAACGGCTATGGGATTATAGATGGCAACGGCACTGTAATAATCGAGCCAAAATACAACAGCGTTACATCGCTGGCAGAAATTCAAATTCATTTGAGAAAGGTCGGGGAAACTGAACGCAACATCAACGGCGACAAATTCGACCTTGATCTTGCTTTTCAACGCAGCCTGCAGAAGGAAACACCGGAAGGAAAAGCTGCTTATGCACCGCACGAAGGTCTGGTTAGATTCAGCGAAAAGGGGCTGTTCGGCTTCAAGGACGGCAGCGGCAAAGTGAAAATTCCAGCTAAGTACTATGCCGCAAGAGAGTTCAGTTGCGGATATGCGCCAGTGCGCCTGAATCCATTTTCAGAGGACGGCCGCTATGTATACATCGATAAAAATGGAAAAATCTCGAGCAAAGAATACTTTCGCGCCGACCCGTTCATCGGCAAGACCGCCATCATTGCTATGTACGCAATGCGAAGTTTGACATTTGGTCTGATCGACACAAAATTCGCCTACATTCAAGAACCTTATTGCAATGGGCTTACACGCATGAAAGACGGTTTGGTCGTGCCCACAAGAGGCATGATTCATGCGGTCTTCAACAAAGAAGGAAAGCCGGCATTTGATCTGGATTTCAACCGCATTCTCATCAACGATGGTGCAGATGGCCTTGTCTTCCGCGCACACGAAGGCAAGGGCAAAGATGTGATCGAAACTTATGACACCACAGGGAAAATAACGAAATCCATTATTGTCGACGTACCGGACCCTTCCAAGCAAGAGTTCTACCATACTGGGTTCAGAGATGGCCCGGACGGAACCATACTCACATGTATTCATTCAAACAAGGGCAAAACCGTAATAGGACCGACGGACGACTCCTTGCAAGTAACTGCAGGCAATCTCATCATCAAGACTGTTCATTCCAAAACCTTCTCGAAGGATGATTGGGATGGACCGGATCGCAATCGAGAACAAGCTTTCGAGACCTTTATCAGGCAAAACAAGCCGTTAGGCATGACCAGAGCCGAGCTCGAAAAAACTCTCGGTAAAGGAAAAGACGAAGGCAACGATGTAATCTCATACGATCTTTCAACGGGCGGTACCGGAGCACCGCTGGGAGTGGTCAGATTCAAAGACGGAAGAGTGGAAGCAATTGACTCGCGTCATGCATCCATTCGAAACCATCATCTGGAGAAGCCTAATCCACTAGCTCGAATAATTCCGATCGAGGTCAACTCGGCAAGCGGAGCCAAGTATCCGGCGTACATAGAAGAGTTGCCGGGAAAGAAAAACGGTAAGCCTGAAGGTATATTACACATCGAGCTGGGAAGACATTCAAGGTAAAAAAGGCGCTCCTTAAAGGTATGAAAGCGGCAGAGAGCAAGTTTGCTCAAAGCCGCTTTTTTTAAATGAGCAAACCAATTCGCAGCAGCAGCACATGTGGCTGGGAACGTCGGCGGCAAGCCGGCATCCACCGCCACATGTGCTGCTCTATCTAATTACGCAGGATAATTCAACCTGCGAATCAGAGCCTCATAGTCGGCTCTTTCTGCATCAGTCAGACACCAATCTTCCTTGCCTGTGCCGAGGACCTGTCCATCAGCTCCTTTCGCTTCAACTGCATCCGGGTGACTCAGTGTCAGACAACCGTCCAGTTTTGGCTTCGGATTCAAAAAGCAATTCAGCTGATAGCCACAAGCTGCTGCATAACGAATCACAGTCGACCAATAGAGAGGAAACGCTGGATTGGAGAGCTTCTTGAGTATCACGTCACGCTCCTTCTGCATTTCACGACTGTCAGCACGGGAAGCTCGCAAAGTGCGGAGCTCTTCCAAGAAGACAATCAATTGATCGTGATCGTATTCAGCTCCGAAAGTGAAGTCCCGCCCGGGTACTGCGCGAGAAAACGCAAATGGGTAGTTCCGCCAGACCATTCTCAAATTGAGCTTTTCCGCCAGCTTGATCAGGTTTTTCAAACATGGAAGTTTGTCGTCATAATAGATGCTCCTGAAGTTATCGGCGCCAAACTGTTTCGGCCCGACCACTCGCAGATTCGCCTCACCAGCCCACTCTTTCATCGCTTTCCTGAGAATGTGGCACAACTTTTGATTGTGATATTTCAGCTCTCTATCAACAACCTTTGAGAGCTCGCCTGCAGTAGTCGGGCAAGTAATTTCCTTGGCCAATTGTCTGTTGAAAGTATTCATGCAAAAAACCTCAAAAAGAACAACAGCCGGCGGGCGCCGGCTGTGTTGTTCGTGTAGTCGTCTTGGTTACCGTGTGCGAAATTCAATGCCACCAGATGCGGCACTGCTCTTATTCGCGCTCGAGCATCAAATGTGCGAAGAAATCACCGGTTGTATCCATAAGTTCTTCACGAGTGGGGACGTACCAGCCGAGGTCCTCATGTGCCTCGATTTCCGCAGCGCAGGCTGCTTCCATCGCGACATCAGGTTCGACTTCAGTTACATGTGTAAGGTCAAAACAGTTCATAAACTTCTCCTAAAAAAATGCAGCCATCGAACGGCTCGATAGCTGCTGCTGTGTTCTACTCTGCAGAGTGCGCGAACGCCTCTCTTAGCCCCAATACACAACTGGAATGTCGTCCACGACCGCATATGCAAGCGGCTTTAGTCCTGCTTGCGGTGCCGTGTGCGACTCTTCCAGAAATTTGACTGTCGCTGCTGCGCGCCCGAGTTTTGACAAATCACCAGAGACTTGCCAACGTTCGCACATCACTGAATTGTGAATTGACCAGATCTGAACGCCGTTTTCACCCATGGCTACAAGCCTGTGCGTGCGCGGGCAGAATGCCAGCTTATGGATGAATCGTCCAAGACCTGTCAGTTTCACTCCAACCATGCCGAACAGCTCGTGCTGTGACACGAGCACTCCGCACTCGCCACCGAATGCTTCCAATGAAAGAATCGGGTGGTGCGCATAGGCGTAGCAGTTCCAATCAAACACTTTGCCGTCTCCAGCAACCAGCCTCGGCTCGGCTTTCGCCTGCACCAAGACATTCGGTGTCACCGCAAAATGGAATGGCACGCGATAGCATCTACCTGATGCGGTCAGCGCGACAAGACAGTAAAAACCGAATTGGACTTTTACTATCCTTTCATTGGCGATGCGAGACTCGACAATCGGACGGGCTTGACCATCTTCGTCAAGGCACCAAACAAGCATGTTGCCATGCTTGCTGCCGGCTGCCATAAGCGTGCCGTCGTTGTTGTAAGCA
>JAYRNY010000322.1:0-6496 GCA_041911975.1 bacterium
CGTGCGCACCCCGTCAGCACCAAGGAAAGTGACGCAGCGGACATGGTCGCATATAATTTTGATATAGCTGTCGACTTTATACTCGGGTGACCCAGGCTTTTGCTCGACCGGCTTACCGCCTGTATATTTCGCACCAGAAATCTGGCAGACCTCATCAAGAATCGGCTTGAATAAGTCGGTTTCAAAATTATTGCTCTTCTTCTGCAGAACAAGAGTTACACGTTCCAATCCAGATCCGGTGTCTACGTTCTTCGCAGCAAGTGGAGAGAAGTTGCCATGCTCGTCTTTGAAAAGCTCCATAAATACGAGGTTCCAGATTTCCAAATAGCGGTCGCATTCGCAAATGCCAATGCCGCATTTCGACGGATCGGAGCTGCAGCCGTAATCGGGTCCACGATCGTAGAAGATTTCGGAGCACGGCCCGCACGGACCTGTGGGACCAGGAGGTCCCCAGAAATTGTCTTTGCGCGACATTCTGAAAATGCGCTCTGCCGGAATGCCGACGTCTTTATTCCAGATGGCATAAGCTTCTTCGTCGGCCGGGTTTTGCTCGTCGCCTTTGAAAATTGTGACTGAGATTTTCTCCGGTTCTAAACCGAGATCTTTTGTGACCAGTTCATAGCTCCAAGGAATAATCTCTTTTTTGAAATAGTCGCCAAAGCTGAAATTGCCTAGCATCTCGAAGAACGTGTGGTGGCGTGCTGTTCTGCCAACGTTCTCAATGTCTGAGTCTTTGCCGCCGGCCCGTGCACATTTTTGAACGGTGACGGCGCGCGGTGGCGTAGGTGCAGGAGTTTGCCCCAGGAAGACGGGAACGAATTGCACCATTCCGGCGGAAGTAAGAAGCAAAGTAGGATTGTCCGGAATCAAGCTGGACGAAGGCAAATGGAGATGCCCCCGCTTGTCCCGGAAGTAGGAGATGAATTTGTCTCTTATTTCTGCGCCAGAAAATGTCATTAATGCCCCCCAGCACCAATTTCGCTATATTTAGGATCATCAAGTATATCCTAAAATGCAAGCCTGGCGCCCCTTGTAAGCGAAGACAAAGGCGTCGAGACGGGGCTTGATTTCGGCCTCAATCGGCATCTTCAGCGGAAATCTAAATTTAGAATCGCTGCAGTGCCGAAAGCGCTCGACAACTACACATAGCTTCATGAGATTACGAGCACTGAGCCTGAATTGCTCGTCCACTATTGCACTTTGTCCGTCCGTTCTGCCAGAGCGGTCTGTGGCATTAGATAAATGAATCTGCTAGATTCATCTGTTCCCGACGCCGCTCTCAACCTCTGAATGTCTGTAATCAGGGGTCAGTCGATAGATGTGCGTGCGAACCCACACTTGCAACCAGCTCTGGACCTACCGTGAAACTCCGCAAAGTACTTATCGTTCCCAAGAAGTCGACCTACCAGCTGCAGGCGATCGAGCATAGGGAAGCGAATTTTCTGAAGCTGCTCGAAGAAGGTCATTCTTCGGTGACCAAGGTCAGGCTTGCGCATGACGAGCACGTGGAAACTCTGCAAGCTTTGCTGAAGGCCCTTGATGCTCGCGGAATTGAGCACCGTGAGGTAGTGCGTGCTCAATTGGAAGGGCGCATAAAAGGCGTTGATCTGGTAATTTCGGTCGGTGGAGACGGCACCTTCCTTGACGCCTCGCATCACGTCGACGCTCTGCCGTTGCTCGGTATAAATTCATCGAAGTCTTCCAGCTTCGGGCACTTTTGCCTGGGGTCGCTGAAGAACATCGAACAAGTGTTGGACGATATCGAAAGCGACAAGATTAAAACCATCAAGCTTCTCCGGCTGGAACTATTGCTGAATGGAGAAGTCCTGCCCGATCTTGTCCTCAACGAAGTGCTGATTGCCCACTCTAATCCTGCCGCTACGAGCCGGTTTATCGTGCATTGCCGGGGTATTACCGAAGAGCAAAAGTCCTCAGGTATATGGGTCAGTACTCCATCAGGATCCACTGGCTCAATGCGCTCTGCCGGTGGTACTGTATTGCCTATAAATGACCAGCGATATGAGTACATCGTCCGAGAGGCTTGCATGCGCCCAAATGAAAAATGGGAACTGGTGAGAGGAATTCTCGACCGCAAAGAAGAGATGCGTTTTGTATCGCAAACACGCACCGGCACTTTGTTCATCGATGGACAGCATATCGAGCATCATTTTGGATTGGGAGACGAGCTGATTATTCGCGCCAGCGAGCATGATCTCAACGCGTATGCGGCAGCCAACGTTAACGATATCTTCGTATGAACTTGCATCGGAATTTAACTGGAATCAATGACGAGCAATGATAGATTCGCTGTTGCCTTTGGAAAGATGGCGGCGAGAACTATTCGAGTTTTGGGAGCTGGATTAGGTTCCAACCTGCCCGGTAAGGTCGCAAGAAAGCTGTCTCCTGACGTGCTTTCGCGCCTGGCAGGGCAGTCCAAGAGAGGCATTATTGCCGTCACGGGAACCAACGGCAAGAGCACCACATCCGGTTTGTTGTCCTCGGTTTTGAAGACAGCTGGTTTTACCCTCATTCATAACCGGCAGGGTGCCAACCTGGTGACCGGGATTACGGCAACCCTTGTGGATGCTGCTTCCTGGGACGGGCATATCAGCACCGATTACTGTCTTTTCGAAATCGACGAGGCGGCACTTCCCCTGGTGGCAAAGGAAACGACACTGTCAGTGGTGGTGGTGACGAATCTATTTCGCGATCAGTTGGACCGTTTTGGAGAACTGGATACCACGGCAAAACTGATCGAAAAGGGTATCACCACTTGCAAATCACCGGCGATATTGAATGCTGACGATCCTAATGTCTGCCAGTTAGTGCCCGACAATACACGTCTTTTCTTCGGACTGGATGCGGCTCATTGTGATATCGACAGCCATCAAAGTGATTCCGACAATCCTGATTGCGGGCAATCCATGGAGCTATCCTATTGCCTGAAATGCGGTGCCGAGATTGTCTACGATTGCTTCTTCTACGGACAACTGGGTCATTGGCGCTGCTCTTCATGCAGTTACAAACGCCCTGATCCGACAATCGTCGCCACTCATATTCAATTGCTGGCTGCCAGCTCGCGTTTCAGATTGACGGACAAGCGGCAGAATCTATCCGTGGAAGTGAAGTTGCCTATTGCCGGATTATTCAATGTGTACAATGCCTTGGCTGCTGCCGCTTGCGCTGTAAAACTTGGCGTTTCGCTCGAATCGGTAAAGCAAGGGCTGCAGAACTACACTACATTGTTCGGGCGTTCGGAAAAAATTTCACTGCTCGGCAAGTCGGTCCTCATTCAGTTGATAAAAAATCCTGCCGGTGCCAGTCAAACTGTCAAAGCTGTCGTCGAGGACAGAACAGCGCGTGTCTTGATAGCCATCAACGACAATCTTGCCGACGGGCGCGATATTTCTTGGCTATGGGACGCCGATTTCGAGCCTCTCAAGAATGTTCAAGGTCAAATGATCATCAGCGGGCAGAGAGCCGACGACATGGCGGTTCGTATGAAATATGCAGGCGTTGAGCCGGAAAGAATCGTGTGCGTACCAAGGCTGGAGCGCGCCTTGAGGCAAGCGCTCAATGACATTGGTCCGGACGAAACACTCTGGGTGTTGCCAACTTATACGTGTCTCTTGGAACTGCAGAAAATTGTCAAAACTATGGGCCAGTCACTCTCCGGCACATAGCAAATGACGCCCAATAGCAGCTACCGGGAGCTCTCGCTTCCGTCATGGTCTCAGGCTCAACCTATTTCTTCGGCACCGCTCTGAAGAGGTCTGAAACTTCATCTTCCTTGGCCAGACCGGGCTCTTTCATTAGCACCTCCATCTCACTTTTGACGCGAGTGTATCCTTTGGGCGCTTTGAAAATCGCCGGATCGACCATCATTTTTAAAGCCAGTGTAGTCTGCAGATAAACAATGTTGCCGCTGCCTGTCACGCGCAAAGGCAAGCCTTTTCCGGGCGGCACATAACAACATATTGAAGCGACGTCGTTCAATCTTTTCGGTAGTCCGAGATTTTCCGTGCACACATAGTCGTAAAGAATGAATGGACTCTTCGGATATCTTGGGTCTACTTTAGGCTTTCGCCCGTCAGGATCTTTGGGATCGTAGGCCAGCCAGAGATAGCGTTTTCCTTTGATGCCTGCCAGCGTTTCGTTCAGAGGCTTGGCGGGCTCAACCTTCTTGAGCCAACCGGGAGGCAGCCTTCTTTGAGGTACGCGGCGCTGAAATTCTTCGATTGATTCATCGAAGACAAATTTCGTTCGCTCGTTCCAGAACGCGACTCGATAGTTCGGAGGGTACATTCCGACCTTGATTTCGCCCATCTCAAGGCGTATTCCGTCAGGCGATACGATCGTTTTCACTATTCCGTAAGTCTGACTGTTTTGCCTGAGCAACCAACCCGGTTTTTTTGCTAAGGCGGGTGACACCAAAAGAAATGCGCAGTTGAAAGCCGCAAGAAAAGCTGTCACCAATTGCCGATAATTTCTCTTTTTGAACCCCATAACTTTTTCTTTACCCAGGCTTCTGCGTTTCTTTCTCAGCTTTACTATCTAATTCTTGCTGAAAAGAGGTCGAAATTAGGGGTAGAAAGATGAGTATGGGGTTAAGGCCGTTTGTGATCAGCTCATGACGGAAGAGCAAAAAGAAAAACCTGCCGACTTGTCTTCATCTGAAATCGAGGTGGAGAAGACCTCTATTGCGGACATTCGACGCACGCTTCTGGAAGAGTCTTTATCCAGGCAAGCAAAAGCCAGCCTCTCGGGTGAAGAGGATCTGCAGTCGCGTCCAATAATTTTCGACAATCACTGGCTCATTACTGAGCGTCTTGGCGAAGGCGGCATGAGCGTCGTTTATCGGGCAAAACATCTAGAACTTAACCGCAATGTTGCCATCAAAGTATTGCTGCCGCATTTGACCTGCAATGCGAAAAATCTTCAGCGCTTCCGCCAGGAAGCAGTCACGGCCAGTGCGCTTAATCACCCAAATGTAATAAGGGTCGAAAACTTCGGTGTTACTCCTGATGGACGCACTTTCATCGTCATGGATTTCATCGAGGGAATAAGCCTCGCCGACTTGATTTCCAAAGGTGGCAAAGTTGATCCGATGCGAGCGCTGTTTATTTTCGTTCAATGCACAAACGCTCTGCAGCATGCTCACGAGCGCAACATCATTCACCGTGATTTGAAGCCGAGCAACATCATGCTCGTTGATGATGGGGAATCGGGTGAGATTGTCAAAATCGTCGACTTTGGAATCGCCAAACTTTTGCTGGACGATGATAATCAAGTCCAACATCTAACTCAGACCGGTGAGGTATTCGGAAGCCCTCTCTACATGAGCCCAGAGCAGTGCCGTGGCGAGAAGCTCGACAATCGCTCCGACATCTATTCCATGGGCATTCTCATGTATGAAACATTGACCGGTAGGGCACCGCTAAAGGGAGCGAATGTGCTTGATACCATGCAGCGGCAGTTGAGTGACATAGCAGAACCGATTGTTGATCCGAAGGCGCCGGACAGTTTGCTCAAGCGTCTCAATTCCATCGTTTTTAAAGCGATGGAGAAGGATCCCGCTATGCGCTATCAGTCGATGCAGGAGCTAGAAGCTGATTTGCAAAATGCGCTTATCAGCGCTGAAAAGGACTGGCGTCATCGCTCCAAAATGCTGCAGAAGACATACAAGAAATTCAAGCCAAACAAGTGGAGCGCGCGCAAAATCGCCTCAATGTATGCGGTATGGGTAGCGGTAGTCTTTATCGGCTATTTCAGCGTAAAAGTGGCGATGTTCGATCCTCTTTCTACAATGTCCTTGGAGCCTGAGTCATTGTTTTCTCATATTGAAATTCCAGTCGCTCAGCCGGTGGACGGGCAATTTGCACTGAAAACCGAACAAATGGATGTGGTCGTTACTCGAGACGTGCCTATCTGGAAACAGATTGCTATGCGCATGGCCAAAGGAGATCGCCGGGCTGAAGATCTTGACACTGTTACCAATCAGCTCATTCCCAGCGCTGTGGCGGCGGGAAATAATTATCGCAAGACTGGCAACTGGCATGCGGCAATCAATTTCGGTAAACTGGTGCTGGAGATGTACAATGCGCTCGCCCAGCCGGAAGGTGCTGAATACGTCAGTACGTACATGCTGATGGGCAGGGATTATCTGGCGCTCAATGAGTACAGTATGGCCAACGATTGTTTCCAGTTGGCTCTGGCAAAAGCCGGCAAGAGCTTGAGCTCAGATGCGAAGCTCGAAACTGTTATGGGGCTTAACTTTGCAATTATGCGACTGTATGTGCACGAGCGCGATTTCAAGGCTGCATTGAGGCAGTCGAACAAAATTAGCGAAGGTTTTCACACGATTTCCAAGTACCGCGACTTTCATGCTCATGACCAGGACATTCTGGCCTTTAAGTCTGAAGTGGCGGATATTGAGCGTCTCAACCAAATGCCGGTAGCAATTGACGATTACAAAACGGCTGTTGCCGACTGGGAG
>JAYRNY010000323.1:0-16275 GCA_041911975.1 bacterium
AATTTAAGCGACCGCGGACACAAGAACCTTAATTCCGCGTCTCACATACCATATAACCGGGAAAGCTCAAGATAGAGCAGTCAGAGGGGTGTAAATATGTTCACCAGGTCGAGCATGTGGTTGTTTGTGACCGTATCTTTCATTGCCTCTCCCGCTTTCTGCCTGGCTGACGATGGTGTCGGTCTGCAGACGTCCGGTTCTACCCGCATACAAATCGAGCGCCCAAAAGATCCGCTCAAGGCCAGAGCGACAATGGAGCGCGATCTGGGATCGCTCAACAATGACGAAGCAGCCAAGCTTCGCGCTGTTTTCGCCCAGCAAGCGGACAGTTCCAAGCCGACTAACCTGCGCGGAAACGCGATGCAAGAAATGCAGCATGATCAAAATAGTGAGAATTTCAGAGGGCAAACGCCCATGCTGGACCGCATGTTCAAAGGGCAAAGCAATCAGTCATCGGGCTTTTTCAAAATTAAGGCTCAGGGTGAAGGCAGCGACAATGCGCCTTATATCTGGTGCCAGAGCACGCAGGGCGGCTACTATGATTGCACCAATGCATACAAAGGAGTGGTGCCCGGATTCAGGCTGAAGGAATTGGGTGGAAGGTTTGCCGACGGCACGCCTGTTCCGCGCGGCAACGTGAAAATGAACGAAGCCGGGCACGTCTGGTGGCAGGGCGAGCTGAGTCCCAATTTCAAACACTATTGAGTTTTCAATTCATTTGCCTGCCTGTGCTTCTTTGAGCAGACCGGCTATATGCTGTCTTTCAGGATGATTGGGATCTCTGTACAAGCGCTCGGCTATTTCTTGCGCGGCCAAAAGTTTTTCTTCTGCTTCAGGGTATTTTTTTAGAAGAGTAAATGCCTGCCCTTCCACTTTCAGGCAGGTCATCATTTGCCGAGGTCTTTCAGGTTGGGAGGAGTTGCAGACCTCTTCGACGGTGCGCAAGTATTGCAGAGCGACCTGAGGTTTGTTGATCGCCGGAGTGAGATTCATGATTGCTATCCAGAGAAGGTTCTCAGTCGTCTCTATGGAAAGATAACCAAACAGCGTTTCTGAGCAACTGAGCGCCTGCTGCATGAGTTCTTCGCCTTCGACATAATCCTTGTTTACATATTTGAAGATGCCTTCACGCAGAATAATTTCGCAGGTCAGATGGTTTTCTTCCAGATCGTGCGTCTCCACAATTTCTCTGGCTCTTTTGATGGGCGGGAGCCCTTTATCGTACTGTCCCAGCTCCCTGTACATATCTGATTGAGTAACAAGAATCATTGCCAGCATCAGCCAGTTATCAGGCTTTTCCTTCTCTAAGATGTCGATTTCCTGTTGCGCGACTTTGCAGGCCTCGGTTAGCTTTCCTTGCTTTCTCAAATTGTCGCAATTGAAAAAGAGCGTGGTGACTTCTCTACTTTTTTCCGAGGACAGCTCTCTTTTTTCTTCTTGCTCCGGCATGCCGAATCGAAAAAACGTAGCCAGAAGCACGAGCATGCTCAGGCTCAGAGCGCCGGTCGCAATGAGCGTCATGTTGGCTCTTATCGGTCTTTTGCGAGATTGCTTCGACGCCTGAATCAATTGGATCTTTATCCAAACAATGCTTCTACGAAAAGCTCCGGTTCAAAGTCTCTGAGGTCGTCCATTTTTTCGCCAAGTCCGATCAGCTTGACCGGTATGTTCAATTCCGACGATATACCAAAGACGATGCCACCCTTGGCGGTGCCATCGAGTTTTGTCAAAATCACTCCGGTAAGCGGGCAGACTTCTGTGAATACTTCCGCCTGCTTCATGCCGTTCTGTCCCGTGGAAGCGTCCAGCACGAGCAAAGATTCGAGCGGCAGACCCTTGCCGTGTTTTTCTATGACGCCGCGAATTTTGGCCAGCTCGGCCATCAAGTTTGTCTTATTGTGTAAACGGCCGGCAGTGTCAACTATGATTACGTCGTAATTTTCTTCTTTGGCTTTGTTCAGCGCCTGGAAAACTACAGCGCCTGGATCGGAGCCGTCAGGCAACCGGCAAATGTCGACATTGGCGCGCTCCGCCCAGATTTCCAGTTGAGACTCGGCTGCTGCTCTGAAGGTGTCGGCAGCGGCGACGAGAACCTTTTTGCCTTCTGATTTGAATCGGTAACACAGCTTGCCGATGCTTGTTGTCTTGCCGGTTCCATTGACGCCGACAATGAGATACAAATTGAGTTTGCCGTCCTCATACTTCAGCTTGTGCTGCGGCGCCTGTTTCAACGTCTTGGTAAATTCCGCTTTGAGAAACTCTTCAACATCGTTGGATTGCCAATTCTTGTTCTTCGCTTCTTTGCGCAGGTGCTCGACCATCGTCTCGGCTGTTTTGACTCCGATGTCGGCTTTGATCAATTTTTCTTCCAGCTCGTCCAGGTATTCGCTGTCGATCGGTCTGGGCGGAGACTTTGTGCGGGTGGGCTGTGCGCCGTAGCCTTGAGGCGGGCTGAGTGTACTGACGCTTTCTTTGGCTGACGAGACGCCGTGCGAGATTTCAGAGACCGGCGAAGAAGCTTGGCTGTCAGCGCTGTCTTCCTCTATAGCATCATCTTGAGGCTGGCGCTCAAGCACGTCGTCCACCACTTCCTGGCGGGTGCGTTTGAGAGCGGATTTCAACTTAGAGAGCGTCGAGCCCCAAAAGCCTGATCCCTTTTTGTCCTCTTCGTCCATAGTTTAAACTTGCCCCGCTGACGCGCCTTGCGAAGCCGATCTTATGTATTCGGGAAATTCACCGGTGCGCCGGAATTCTTTGGCTTGCTCGGCAAGATCGGCAAGCACGCCGTTGATGAACTTGGCTGCTTTCTCGTCGGCAAATCGATGGCAGAGCTCGACCGCTTCGCTGATAGCCACATTGATGGGCACTTCCTTAATGAAGAACGCCTCAGCACATGCCAGTCTGAGAATGTCGCGGTCGATTGAAACCATTCTTTCGACGTTCCACTTCGACCGCGTCGATTTTATGTATTCATCGATCGCGTTTTTGTTTTCCGTGTATGTGTTGAGCAAATTCAGCAGGAAATCACGAATTTCCGCATGCGAATACTTTTCGAAGGCGGCCTTGTTCGTGTGGCCGCATTGCTTGCATGGAATGTTGATTGTCGATGTGCCGCTTGCCAGTGTCATTTCAGGAACATCAAGCGCCTCTGCCACTAGATGCAGCGCTCTTTCCACCTGGGCTATCTGTTCTCTGAGTTCTCCCGTCGTCATGGACACGGGATGGAGAACTTGCGTGGCACGGGCATTGTCCGGGTGTTCGGCTTCGATATTTTGCAGCTCGAATTGAGTTTTTTCCAGGATTGCCCCTGCATCCATCAGATTCTGCTTGGCATAGTCGGCCAGCATTCTCACTGTCTTTTCGATGAGCGAACCCATCTCCAGAGCTTCCGTGCCATTTTTGGACTTTGGAAGCTGGGGCATTAGAATTACTGCGATTTCGCGGGCGATGCGCCGGGCGCTCATGATCGGTCACTCATGTATGGGATGCCAGTAGAAGCAAGTTGCCATGTTACCATGGACCGGTGCTCATCAGATTATGGTATGGACCGGCTCTTCATGCCTTAGTTGCAGATTATAAGTCGATGTTTTTCTCTGAGGATTCTCTGAAATTTGCGCATAACCGGCGGGACGAAAAGAGGCAGAAGCGTCGAAAGCCCGGCGGCCGGCGAGGTTCGGCCGACCGGGGCGAAGGTGCGGCAGGCGCTCTTCAATATCCTGGCTTTCAGGATGGAAGGAGCGCGATTTCTCGACATCTGCGCCGGCACGGGACTTGTAGGTATCGAAGCGTTAAGCAGGGGGGCGGGCTCGCTCATTTCGATTGAAGAAAACCGGGCGCTGGCAAAGGCTCTAGAATCCAGTCTCAAGAAATTGAAACTGGAGGCAGAGGTGATCTGTGGCGATTTTCGGCGTGTTTTGCCTGTGCTCGAGCCGAAATCGTTCGACATAATTTTTGCCGATCCGCCGTACAAATCTCCACATATCAAAGACTTACCGTTGTCAGTGGAAAAATTCGACCTGCTGGACGACAATGGACTTTTGATAGTCGAGCACATGAAGGGCTACAAATTCTCTGAAGGCTGCTCGGTGCTGGCTCTCAAGTCCACACGCCATTACGGGCAGACGTCGCTTTCCTTCTTTGGCCGGGCAGAAACTGAGCAGCAAGAGAATTAGCGCAATGCTTTGTAACCTGGGACAGCCTGGAACTGGTAAGCTATTTAGCCGGGATCATCATAAGAAAACATGACTGATACGACACAACAGGCACAGGGTACTGCCCACATTCGCATAGGCGAACTGCTCATGCAGTCGGAGATTCTATCGTCCGACTTCATAAAAGATGCTTTGGAAAGGTTCGAGCAGCGCGGTTTGCCGATCGGCAAGGTGCTTGTCATGTCGGGCTATTTGACCGAGACGGAATTGCGTCAGGCGCTGGAGGTGCAGAGCCTCGTCAATGACGGTCACCTGCCCCTGGAACTGGGGGTGACAGTCCTGCGCGTGGCGCACAAAGAACACATCTCGCTCAACGATGCATTTCAGCGCTCGGGGCTCGTGCAGCCCGAGGACCAGGAGACGAACCGGCTGGGCCAGTTGCTTGTGGCCGCCGGCATCGTTACCGACAGAGATCTGGAAGAGGCGTTGCAAATCAATGTCCGCACAGGCTTGCCGCTCGGACACGTCTTCTGCTTCCACGGCTATGTTTCGCAAGCTCTTCTTTATACGGCGCTGCAAGTGCAGGAGTCGATAAGAAGAAACGCCATCGGGCGTCCGGAAGCGATTGCTGCGCTCAATACCGCAGCAAGACGCGAGTACGCATTGGAGCGCCTGGAAATCAACAAAGGCTATCAAAAGTTGCCGATGAAGCAAGCCTTGCGCCTGGGCGAAATGCTCGTTGATGCGCGCGTGCTTGTAGACAAGCTCTTGCCGGATGCGCTTGTGCGCTCGTTGCAGTTTCAAAAACCGCTGGGCGAGATTTTGATCCAATCTCATTTTGCCACCCCTGAATTGATCGATGCCGCCGTCGAGATGCAGGAGATGATCGACAACGGCTGCCTGCAGCAAGCGATGGCGCGCGAAGTGCTGCTCAACATGCGGGCTAGCGATGTACCCTTCGACAAAGCGCTTGGTCAGGCTTGCACATTCAGGCACAGAAACAATTTGGCCAAAACTCTTGTGGAATTGCTATCGGCAGTACAAGCTGTCTCTTTGACCAAACTGACAAAGGATATTCAGGAGCGTCTCGAGGTCAATTACAATCAAATGGCCGACGTCAGCAAGCAGCTCATCGAGCACGAGCTCGTAGATCCGGTCATGCTTTATGCCGGTATGCGCTGCGTTTACCTGATTGACGTGAAATTCATAAATATGGAACAGGCAACCATCATTCTGGAAGTTGTCTTGAAGACGAAAGACAGCGTTGATTCTGTGTTGCACAATCTTGGCTGGACCGCCAGGACCAGGCTGAGAGAGCCGAAGACGCCCCCTCCGCAAGTGTAACTCCGGCTCCGTCCAGGTGGACTAAATGTAACTGGTGTGCGGCCGGCCCAATGAGGCGGGTTAACGTGATTGACGCCTCGGCGTTTTTTCTTGTTCAAGAACAGCAATCGCGCGGCGGCTCGGGTGCGTCTCCGTCTCCGCCACTGCCACCATTAGTTTCGCTCGTCTTCGATTTGTTTTCCTTCTCGGCGAGAGCATTGCCTGCTGGTTCCGCCGGTTTACTTGCACTTTTTCCACTGGCAATGCTCTGTCCACCTTGCCCACCCTGTCCGTTCATTTCCGGCGCAATCGCCATGCGCCCTGTCGTTGTGGACGGGTATTTGAGGCGCTCGTGGTGCAGTGTTCTCCATACTCTGACAAAGGCCTGGCGCACTTTGATCAATTCCTGATAGGTCAGTGTAGATTCGTTGAATTGACCGTCTTCCCAGCGGTTTTGAAAGACCTTGTCGATAGCCAATTCCACTTCTTCTTGAGTGGGATCGTGCATGCTGTGCGTCACCGCTTCCGAGACATCAGCCAGCATGACGATTGCTGTTTCTTTCGATTGCGGCTTGGGACCTGGGTAACGGTAAAACTTCGGATCGACCTTTTCGGCACCATCTCTAACACAGGCTTTGTGATAGAAGTAAGCCATAAGTGAAGTACCCTGGTGCATCGGAATGAAGTCCTGGACAGCTTTGGGCAGCCTGTATTTCTCAGCCAGGTCGATGCCGTCCGTGACGTGAGCCAGGACTCTTTCTCTGCTTTCTTCCGGAGTCATTTCGTCGTGCGGGTTTTTGGCGCCCAACTGATTTTCGATGAAATACTTGGGTCGAGCCATTTTGCCTATGTCGTGATAGAGTGCCCCGGCTCTGACGAGGTTGACGTCCCCGCCGATTGCGCGCGCGCCGCCTTCAGCAAGGTTAGCCACTGCCAGGCTGTGTTGATAAGTGCCGGGAGCGTTTTCTTCCAATTGTCTGAGCAAGGGCTGCTCGGCATCGGTGATTTCAGCGAGGCGAAAGGGAGTGACCATTCCGAAGATGCTTTCGAGAAACGGCAAGCTTCCGATTGCCAGCATGGAGGAAACCACACCGGCAAAGAGCTCGAACAATGTCGGGCGGCCCAGATGGTGGATTGAATCCATGCCGTTGAGAACCACAGAAGAGAGAATAAACGCGATAGCCTGGGTCATGCCGACGACCAGTCCGGTCAGCATCAAGGAATTGCGGTGTTTCGTGTAGCAAAGAACGGCAGCCAGAGCGGCTGTGCTCAAGGCTACCAGATGCCTGCCTTCGATAAGCTGGGCGACGGCAAGAATGATTATCAGTGGAACAATAAGCGCGCTCGATACTCTCCTGCCGAAGAAAATCGTCCATACAAGTGCCGCCGCCGGCAGTGGCACGAACTGCGGGTAAGTCTCGCCTGTCAAGCTGGCCGCAGTGACCACGGCAATCGACACCGCGTACATGAGCCCGATGGAATTGGTTTGAAACAGATGCCGGGCGTCGAATGTATAAACGACCCCTGCCGCCAGGGCAATCGCGGCCAGAAGCGAGATGCCCAGACCGAGGATCATCGGCAGCCTGTTCGTTTGCGCCATGCCCAGCTCGCGCAGAGTTTCGACATCACTATCGGACAGAAGTTCGTGCTTTCTGACGATTACCGAACCCTTTGTGATCAGCTTGTAAATCGGATCCACAAGAGCTGCGCTCTGCTCTGCCTTGGCGGCTGTGGCTTGCTCGTTGACTTGAACATTGGTTTGCAGTGCCGTGGCAATCACCTGTGCCGTTCTCATTTTTTTTGGCGGCGCCCAGGCTTCTGGCAAGAACTCCGCAATCACAGGTTCCCATTCCGTGGATGTTTCATGGGGATATCGCTTGTAGATGGCCAGCAGTCTGTCTGTGGCTTTTTCAACAGTTGCTCTGAACGACGGCACTTCATCTGGTGCAAGCGTCATCGCCAGATAAATGGTGGCATCGAGAATTTCCGGTCTCTGGCTTCTCAACTTTTCTATTGCCGCCCGCTGTGCTTTCATGCTTTCGGCAAGATGGGCGTTTTGCGCTTGCGCGCCGAGCTTTCCAATTTCAGACTGAAACGCCGCATCGGGTCCGGCCAAGATCGCGAAATGTGACAAAACAGCATCTTTTGTTGCCGCATCCAGCTTGTCCCAGCCCGACTGTTCCTGATAGGCCTTCAGGTTGAAGAAGCTTTCTTCCAGGCGGTGGCGGCAGACTTTGTCGCCGCTGCGGTCGACGGAGAACACCGGCACAACTCCGCGCTGGGCGCGCTCTCTGGCCAGGTTGGTGGCAATCACATCGACCACGCGTGTATCGGCCGGCGCTCTGATTGTATTTTCTGCAAAGTCTCCGGCGCGTAATTCCGGACGGACGAGATAAGTGGTAATCAGCGCGACGAATAAAAGAGTGAAGCCCATCACTCCCATCGTCAGCCAGTTGAAAAAGCTGCGCCCGGTGGGAAATATGTCGTGGTGTATTTCTGGATGGTAGACCGGTAAAGTCGATGTCGTTGCAGTTACCGATTTTGCATTATAAGACGCCATGGATCAGTTTTATCGGCTGGCATTCATGCGGGCTAAATTCGAATCAACTGAATTATGCCCTAAAAAGCACATCTATTTATGTTTTTTATGCTTTCGGTTGCTTTTCGCGTCTATGTTAAACGGCCGGGGTCAGAACGATGTTCCGAAACCCTCGCCTGGTCTAAAAAAAACGCAATCAGTCTAGATTGACCTTCTTTTTGACGGTGTAGACGCGCTTGTCCTGAGACTCGTGATATGTCCGCACGAGAATCTCAGCCAGAAGTCCCATGAGGATCAGCTGGATGCCCACCATGAAGAACATTGAAACCAGAACGGGAAGCGGCGTCTCGATAAAGGAGGTGTCATAACCGTATTTCAAGACCACCATCCAGGCAAAGGAGGCGGCGCAGGCGAAAAGCGACCAGAGACCCGCGGACCCGAAGATATAGATCGGCTTGGTCAGGTAAGACGACATGAACTTGATGGTTATGAGGTCCAGAACGACCTTTATAGTGCGATTGATACCGTATTTCGATTGACCGAACTGGCGGGCATGGTGGTTTACGGCAACTTCAGTGACTTTGGCGCCCATCCAGGTGGCGTAGATGGGAACGAAGCGGTGCATTTCGCCGTACAGGCGCACGCCTTCGAGAACCTCTCGTCGGTACGCTTTGAGCGAGCAGCCATAGTCATGCAATGGCACTCCACTGATCACGGAAATGATCTTGTTGGCTGTCCACGAGGGGATCAAGCGCAGCCACAGACCGTCTTTGCGGTTCTTTCTCCAGCCGCTGACACAGTCGTAGCCTTCTTCCAGCTTCTCAATAAGCATCTCTATGTCGGCAGGATCGTTCTGCAAATCAGCGTCCATTGGAATGATGATGCTGCCTCTAGCATGGTCGATGCCGGCGGAAAGGGCGGCGGTCTGACCGAAGTTGCGCACAAAACGCACCAGTTTCACGCGCGAGTCCTTGAGCGCTATCTTTTCCAGTTTTTCAAAACTCTTGTCTTTCGAGCCATCATCGACCAGCACTACTTCCCAGGTTCTGCTCAGGGCAGTTGTGGCGTCGATGATCTTTTGATAGAGAAGCTCGACATTTTCCTCTTCGTTATATACAGGTATAACAAGCGATATGCCTGGTCTGTCCGGATGCGCGGCAATCGACTTGCGATTGTCGTCCGGGGCAAAAGTTAGCGTCTGGGCTTGGGCGTTGAAGTTTAAGTCGCTTGCTGGAGGCATCTGTGTTGACCTTTTCTGAGTCAGACACATTATCTTGCAGTTCTCTTGACTGATGGACCCACCTTGAGATCTTTTCATGATGACCGTTACAGCAAGAAAGCCCGGTTGCTTTGCAATAATTAGTTGATCCCTAAAGTAGATTTGGTCCGGGCTTGGCAGATTGAGAAAAACTCATGAAGCGCTCAACTAAAAGACTAGATTTCTTTCATGTAGATTTCAGAGTAAGAAAAATAATCACGAATGACGATTGTTCCAACAAACGGTGAAAAGAAAGGCAAGAATTCCGGTGCTCAGCCTGACGGTTTTGCTCAGGGAAAGCAAGCAAAGGTTGGCTCGCAAACAGACCCGGATCGTGATCTGAAGGCAAAAGCCCATCGCACGCAAATTCTTTCCGCAAAAGAAACTGCCGCCGATCTGAAGTCGGATGCAACATTGCGCCCGCAGACAATTGCAGAGTACATTGGTCAGGCTCGATTGAAAACAATGCTGACCATGTCTATTGGTGCGGCAAAATCGCGAGGCGAGGCTCTCGATCATGTTCTCTTCTACGGTCCGCCCGGTCTGGGAAAAACTACTCTGGCTCGAGTGATCGCCAACGAGATGGGAGCGCGCATTCACATGACCTCCGGTCCTAGTCTCGAGCGACCGCGCGACATCATCGGACTGGTGCATCAGTTGGAGACCGGAGACGTCCTTTTCATCGACGAAATTCACCGCTTGAGCCGAGTTGCCGAAGAGTTGCTTTATCCTGCAATCGAAGACTTTGTCATCGACCTTACTTCAGGAAAGGGGCATGCAACGCGGACTATGCGTTTGCCGCTGCCGAAATTCACTCTAATAGGTGCCACTACGAAGGCCGGAATGATTTCCAATGCATTGCGAGATAGATTTGGCTTTGTGCTTAGGTTGGAATTTTACTCAAAAGAAGAACTGGCACAAATAGTTGCCCGCACATGCAATTTGCTCAAGGTATCGATAGAAGGTGATGCCGTAGTGGCAATCGCAGGACGAGCAAGAGGAACACCGCGTATAGCCAACCGCCTGGTCAGGTTGGTGCGAGACTACGGTCATTTCCAGGGTGCCGAGACCGTTTCCGAAGAGATAGCCGTGGCGGCATTGGACTCTTATCAGGTTGATGCATTTGGTCTCGATGCAACAGACAGGCGGATGCTGGAAATCTTGATCGATCATTATCAGGGCGGTCCGGTTGGAATTGAAACGATTGCCGCCACGCTTGGCGAAGATTCCGACACTCTGGAAGATGTTTACGAGCCGTTTCTCATCCAGGCCGGTTTTATCCAGAGAACGCCCAGAGGGCGCTGTGCCACTCCGCAGGCGTACATGCATCTTGGACGACAGCCTATGAACCATAACCTCGGTGTCGGGCAATTAGGCATCGAATTCAACAAGGAGTGAAGTGTTAGTCGTGCGCTTATCAGCAAGAGCACCACTCGTTATATGTTGTGCTCTCGTCAGCGTATTTCTCAATCTGACTTGCATCTCTGTTGGTGCTGCCGATGAGAAAGCGTCTGCTCAAAAGCCGGTTGCGCGCATTATCGAGCGCGGCAACGGTCCCATTGATGAGTCGTTTGTAGTTGGCGTCGTGAAGGCTGTCTCCAGTGCCAAAGTCGACCAGTTACTTTTAGACAAGACCGGTATGGTGAGCAACCGGCAGGTAGTGGAAGTGGAAGTGAAAGAAGGACCGTTTGCTGGTCAGACTTTTACAGTCATGAATGAAATAACCGACAATCCGTCCTTTAACGTAATAGTAGTCCCAGGACAGGAAGTAATACTGTCCGTGGTGACGGGCGCAGGCGAGCGCGAAGTCAACATTGCCGACTATCACAGGGCTCCCGTCATCATTGGTCTGGCGGTTGTCTTTCTTGCCGCCTTTTTATTCTTCGGCGGCAAGCAAGGATTTAAATCTCTTGCTGGTTTGATAGCCACCGTCGCTCTCATAGCCTTCGTGCTTCTACCTCTCAGTTTGAGCGGCTTTAACCCGCTCCTGGTAGCGATCTTCATCTGTCTTGCCTCGGCTGCCTGCAGCATGTTCTTTGTTGCCGGACTTTCTCGCAAAGCTGCTGCTGCTGTAATCGGCACCGTCGGCGGTGTGATTATCGCCGGGATTGCCGCTCAAATGGTGATTACTCTGGCGCCGTTGACCGGGCTGTCCAGCGAGGAAGCGCAGATTTTGCGCGGCTCCGTCCTCAATCAGAAGCCGGTCTTTTTTAGCGGACTATTGGCGGCAGGAATGTTGATCGGTGCGCTGGGTGTAATCATGGACGTAGCCATTTCAATTGCTTCGACTGTGACCGAGGTGGCGCGCACGGCGGCGAATCCGGGGTTTAAGACTCTCTACAACGCCGGCATGAACGTCGGTCGTGACATCATGGGCACGATGACGAACACCCTGGTTCTTGCCTATGCCGGTGGCGCATTGCCGTTGCTCTTGCTGGCCAGGCAAATGCCGTCCACCAAGTTAATCAATCTTGATCTGTTTGCAACTGAGATTGCATCTGCCCTCAGTGGCAGTCTGGGACTGGTTTTTACTATCCCACTTACAGCCCTTGTCTCTGCCTATCTGATAGGCGGCGCTGGAAAGTCCGCGGCGATTTCAGGTAAAAAAGAACATACAGACGAAGGCATACGGATCGAGGACATGCCGGAAGGCGGTGCGTTGACGCCCAGCGATCAGTCAGAGGGAGTTCGATGAAACGAATTCTCTCTGGTTTTCTACTCTTTTTTACGGCAGTGGCCAGCATTTTGCTGGGTGGTCTGTTCTTCCCGATTATCATGGCGTTCGCCTGCTATTGGGGCGGCAATGAATTCATCAACATGTCCAGGGCAAAGGGTTTCAAGCCCTCACCCAGAATTGTAAAGGGGATGATTCTGGCGTTCTTCGCTGTTGCCGCTTTGCCTGTCATCCCGGGACTTAATTTCCCCTGCACTTATCCTTTAGAGCATTATCCGCTTCTCTTGACTGTCGGCATTTGCCTCTCTTTCTTTCGTCTCCTCTTTCGCCATGAGACGCCGCCCGCGACTATTGCAGACATAGCCACGACCATTCTCGGATTCATCTATGTAGGTTTTCTTCCAAGCCATCTTGTCTTACTGCGCAATCTTACTGCGCCCGGTACCCCGCAAGCTGTGAATCCATTGCAGCAGCCCGGGCTGGCTTATGTCTGGGTATGCTTGTTCATCATCTGGGCGACCGATGTATTCGCCTATTACGCCGGCAAGAAATTCGGCAAACACTTGCTTTACCCGCAAATAAGCCCGAAAAAGACCATCGAGGGCGCGGTCGCCGGACTTCTGGCTTCGATTTTTTGGGCAACTGTGGTTGTTTACGCGGCTGACCACATGCTGTTTGCCAATTGTGAACCGTTCCGCCTGAAAATCTGGCATGCGCCGCTGATGGGGCTTTTCGTCTCAGTCGGCGCGCAGTTGGGGGATCTCTGCGAGTCACTTCTCAAGAGAGATGCGGGCATGAAGGATTCCAGCGACGCAATTCCCGGCCACGGTGGGCTTTTGGATAGGGGCGATAGCCTGATATTCGGCTCCCCAATCAGCTACTACTGGATATGGATCGTCGTTTTGGGACATTTCTAGGCGCTTAGAGTCCCTGAGCGCTACGCAAACAAATATGATATGTTCTATAGGCCTGCCCTTAACAGGCGCGTTCTTGGAGAGGTGGCTGAGTGGTCGAAAGCGGCTTCCTGCTAAGAAGTTGTACGGTCAAAAGCTGTACCGAGGGTTCGAATCCCTCCCTCTCCGAATCTTTCGAATTTAACTAAATTCACGAACCTTCGAGCGGCTCGCCGAAGATTCATAGTGGTGATGCAGCACATCGCCACTACGGTTAAAACCCCTTGCGGGCTGCTACAGTTTTTCAGTGACTGCTGAAGACGCCATCGACAACAAATCTGAGAGGCTTGGCTACAAGTCTCAATTGGACACGTTGCGTCTGATTGCCGTCATGCTTGTTTTTCACTTCCATGCCGGCGCCTTTCTCCAGCACAACGGTAATTTGTTTCCTTATGGCGCGCTCGGCGTGCAGATTTTCTTTGTTCTTTCCGGCTTTCTCATCACTCGCATCTTGGAAGGCAATCAGACAGGCGTTCTTCTTTCCGATTTGAAAACATTTTACATTCGCCGCTGCCTGCGCATATTTCCCGCCTATTACCTGTTGATTTCATTTCTGCTTTTGATTGGCCAGCTGCCTTTTCCGATTTTTCAATTCACTTATTTGTTCAATCTGAAGGTATTTCTCGACAAAGGATTTTCCGGGACAGTAGTGCATTTCTGGTCGCTCTGCGTGGAAGAGCAGTTTTACTTGATCCATCCCCTGGCCTTGCTTTTGACTCCTGTAAAGATGCGCGTGTATCTTTTGTCTGCCCTCATTATCGCGTCAGTGGTGGCAAACTTTTACGCGCAAAAGGCATTCAATGACACCCCCTATTACATGCTCTTGCCGGTATGCGGCCAGTTTCTTCTCTGGGGCTGTCTGGCCGGACATGCCCAATTGCGAGGGTGGGCGGAAAGGGTTAGCGGAACGCATTTGATGATCGCAGGCTTGGTCTTGCAGGCGATAGACCAATATTTTGTTCTCAGTACTCAGGGTTTTGCCGAGAAAAACGATCTCTTCTGGTTCCGCAATTTCACATTGAGCGCCTTCAGTATCGCTCTATTTGTTCTTGGTTTGTGGCAGACGAAAAACGCCTTTGTGCTCAAGGTCTTCAATTATCGACCGTTTACTTATCTGGGCAAAATCAGCTATGGCATTTATCTGTACCATCCGTTTGCTTTTGTCATTTATGCGCTGATTTGCTACTTTGCCCCGGCGGCGAAAGCCGTGAACGGCGAGCTTGTCGCCTTCATAGTCGCAATTATCTGGTCGATACTTTCCTGGCAATTTTTCGAATCGAGAGTTTTGAAACTGAAGGAGCGTTTTGCATACAGTTCACTGCTCGAACAGGGAAAACAAGCCGCATGAAGAGAAAACACTACCTTCTGGCTCGAGCGAAACGAGCCGCGTTTCCAAATCGCTCCCTCAAGCTTTGCCAGATCAGGCAAAAAAGTAGGTAATGCTGATGCCGACTTGTGATGAGATTGGAGCCTTTCTCTCCTTACTTGATCGGCGTAAAGTCTTCGTCGACGGCCTTGAGAGTCTTGCGCATCTTTTCGGCATTCGTCTTGTCGTTTACTGATTCAAAATACGTGAGAGATTCGCTCAGCAATTGGCGGTCGTCAGGGCATACACGATTGGCCAACAAGTAAGTCGCCGTAGCGTTCTTTCTGTCTTTCAAGGCTGCGTAAGCTTTGCCGCGCATCAGAAAGGCATCGCGGCGTTCAAAGACTATTCCGGAGGGTTTTGCTGAAAGAACGTGTGCGGTGTCGGCAAGAACTTGCTGCCAATCCGATAAAAGCACACTAACCTGGGCGCGCCTGTTGAAATTGTCTTGAGCGGCAGGATTTAACTTGATCGCCATGGACAGGTCCTTTTGCGCTTCTCTAAATCGTTGTTGTTTGCGCTCTATATTGGCGCGATCTGAGTATAAAGAGGCCAGGGGCGCATTGCCTTCCAGCGGTTTTTGTTTGGCAAATACGGTCAGTAGATCTATGGATTTATTCACCGCCTGAAGTGCTTCCGGAAGCCGGTTCATGCGGCTCAAGATCCAGCCTTGCAACCTGTATGTCTGCGAATTCTTGCCGCCCGGCAAAGCCAAGACCTTTTCCGCTTCTGCTAGAGCCTTAGGGTCATCCTCTTGTGTTTCGAACAGGCACAGTATTTTGAATTCGCGCACATCCATGCGGTTCGGATCAATAGCTATTGCCTTGTCCAAAAGTACTATAGCCTCGTCATAGTCTTTTGTTCTTGCATAATTGTTCGCCTGGGCGAAGAAATATTCAATCTGCTTTATTTTGACCGGGTTTTGCTCCGCTCCATATGCCGCTCCTGCCAGGGCGACAAGTAATGTCAGCAGCAGTGCCATATTCCGTAGCCACTCCATAGAGAACTCCCACTATTGCAAACGAGCCAGGTAGAAATCGGCCTGGTCGATAAATTCGACAAGTTGCATTTTCAATGCTCGGGCCCAGGTCAGCAGTTGATCTCTTTCAGGCAGCAGATAGGGGACGATGGAAGGGTCACTCTCGTGAAGCGCTTTCACGAAGCGTTTTCCCAGGGGGTGACTAATTATGATGGAGCCGCCCCGGCTAAGCAGCGCGTGAGTTCTTTCCAGCGCCATTTTCTGATCGTAGATATTGCCGAAGCAGGCGTTGAAAAAGACAGCATCAAACTGCTTTGCCTTGCCGATTACCGTTTCGGCATCGAGAATATCGGCTTTGACAAATTTGACGTGAGGAAAACGCGCGCGTGCCTCTGTCAGCATATCTTCGCTCAGATCGACGCCCGTTATGTTTTCCTGTTTCACGCCCAGGTCGAGAATATGAACGATAAGCGCACCCGTTCCCGTGCCGACGTCGAGAACTTGGGAACCGGCGCTCAGGTTTGCGCTCTCTGCAATTCTTTGCGTGCGGGCAAGAATTTCTTCGGGAATCGGCTGCAGAAAAACCGAGATACGCGAGCGGAAATACTCTCTTTGCGCTTCGGCATGCTGTTTTTGCTCGTTCTGCGCTGCCAATTGCCGCCTCATTAAAGATCAGACGCAGATTATAGACCTAAATAGGCATACAATTAACCGGTTGTCTGTATATATCCAATGGGGTACGCCATGCGTCTTGTCGAGTGTGTTCCGAATTTCAGTGACGGCCGCAATGAGAAAGTCATCAATGCCATTTCCGATGCGATAAGAAGCGTTCAGGGCATTAGCCTTCTTGATGTCGATCCGGGCTGGAGCACCAACCGGACCGTAATAACCTTTGTCGGCAGTCCCGAAGTTATCGTCGAAGGTGCATTTCAAGCGATTAAAACCGCGCAAGGTTTGATCGACATGCGTAAGCACAAGGGTGAGCATCCGCGCATGGGTGCGACCGATGTGTGCCCGTTCGTTCCCGTCTCC
>JAYRNY010000324.1:0-15331 GCA_041911975.1 bacterium
GCTATTACGGTGATCGCGGCGACGAAATACTCACAGAAGAGAGCAAATCCGGAGAGGGTTTTCTAGCGGCAGTGTGCCGCGATTGGGAAGACGCAGCACGCAATGCCGACTACAAGGGGCTGCGTGTCGTGTTTGCCAGGCTCGGAGTCGTGCTCAGCAAAGAAGGGGGAGCGCTGAAGATGATGCTGCCGCCTTTTCTTATGGGCGCAGGCGGCCCGCTCGGCGATGGAAAGCAGTACATGAGTTGGATCGATCTGGATGACGCAGCAAAAGCGTTCATTCATCTAGCCACCGCAAGCGATGTCAGCGGACCGGTCAACGTTGTGGCACCGAACCCGGAGACGAACGCAGATTTCACAAAGACCCTGGCAAAAGTTATCCACCGTCCGGCATTTTTCCCGGTTCCAACAATCGGTGTCAAAGTCTTGTTCGGAGAAATGGGGCAAGAGCTGCTTCTGGCTAGCAATCGCGTCAGTGGGGCGAAGCTCGTCAATTCCGGCTTCAAATTCGACTATCCAGATCTCGAATCAGCGCTGAAGCACGAACTAAACTAATGTCGGAAGAAGCAGAAACACAAGCAAAGTCGCAGCCGCAACCATCAAGCGAAAGTCGCCACACTGACTTTCTGCCCGGCCATAGCGATCATTTACCTCTGCTTTTTCGCGCCGTAGAATGCGCAAGAAATGGAATCGTAATCACAGATCCGCTTAGACCTGACAATCCGATTATCTACGCAAATCCGGCGTTCTCCCAGCTCACAGGCTATGCAGCCGAGCAAATCATCGGTCGCAACTGCCGCTTTCTCCAACGCGATGACAGAGATCAGGCAGCCGTAAAGGAGATTCGCGAGGCAATCATCAAAGAGGTTCCCATCACTACAATTCTGAGGAATTACAAAAAGAACGGCACTCTATTCTGGAATGAATTGACAATCTCTCCGGTGCGAGACGAGAAGGGGCGAGTCATCAACTTCGTCGGCGTGCAGAACGATGTAACAGCACGCATTGATTCAGAGCGACGAGTGCAAGAATTTTACTCTGTAATCTCTCATGAGTTGCGCACACCGCTCTCCTCAATTCATGGCGCGCTCACCGCGATAGAAGACGGCTCCGCCGGTCGTGCCAGCGCACAAGTAATGCGGCTCGTCAAAATCGCAGTCGATAACTCCACAAGATTGATGCGCCTGATCAACGACATTCTGGATTGGAAAAAACTGGAGGCAGGCAAGTTCAAGCTCAGCCTGGCTACATTCGATCCCGCTCAAGCTGTTTCATCAACAATCAGTGAACTTCAGGCCACAGCAGAAGCGAAGGGCGTTGATCTGGTTCCGCAAATACACCCTTATCATGAAATTCATGCGGATCAAGATCGCCTCGTGCAGGTGCTCAGCAATCTGGTCGCCAATGCGATCAAATTTTCACCGCCAGAAAGTCGTGTAATAATTGCACTGGAAGCTCCTTCCAGTGATACCATCCGTTTTTCCGTGACCGATAACGGTCCCGGCATTCCCTCCGAACAAATGGAAAAGTTGTTCGTTCGTTTTCAACAGTTGGATTCATCGGACACCAGGAAGAAAGGCGGCTCGGGTCTTGGTCTGGCAATTTCCAAAGCGATCGTGGAATTGCACGGAGGCAACATTGGAGTATCGAGCGTCGTCGGCGAGGGCTCATCCTTCTGGTTCGAGATTTTCAGCTGATGCCGCTGTCCTTAACCTGAGGCCGACGCCATGCGCCGACCCTGACATTGAGGCTATGAATCATCGCCAGTGGTGCCGGGGATTCGCATCAAGTAACCACGATTTCGCACGTTTTCGATAGGAGACTCATTTGCCGAACTGTCGATTGCCCGGCGAAGAAGTTTCACATGAGTGCGAACAGTATCCGGAGAAGCAGTTGCATCATCCATCCAAACTCGCTCGAGAATCGCTTCCGGGCTGAACACTTGATTGGGATGACGCATGAAGAATTCCAGCATACTGTACACTTTTGGTCGCAGCTTCAGCGCTTTACCACCTTTCAAAACAGTGCAACTGGCTGGATCTAGTTCCAAATCGCCTGCACGCAAAATGGTCTGCGCCATCGATTGCGGTCTGCGCAGCAATGCTCGCACGCGAGCAAGAAGCTCACGCGCATGAAAAGGTTTTGTCAAATAATCGTCTGCGCCAAGATCAAGCGCTTTTTCTTTGTCATCGATTGTCGTCTTCGCGGTGAGCATGAGAATGGGTGTCTTGCCGCCACTTTCACGAAAGCTTCTGAGCACATCAACACCGCTGACATCGGGCATCATCCAATCAAGAATGATAAGGTCGTATTTGTAGGCGCGCAGCATAGGCAGCGCATCCTTTCCTCCGTCAAGAGCCTTTACGGAATGACCTTTGTTGGAAAGGGTAATGCGCAAGACTTCTGTCAGGTCCGCGTCGTCTTCGATTAGAAGAATTTTGGCCATGCCCTATTGTAACCAAGTTCACCCCCAGTTCACAAAACAGATCTACTGTAGTTTAGGGAAATCAGGGTCAGGTCCCAGTGACGAGCTTGTGAGGAGATGGAAAGAGGCATGGATATCCGAACCTTTCAGAAAAAACGTGCCACCCACGTGGTCATTATTGGAGCCGGATTGTCAGGGCTCGCCTGCGCATATCACCTCAAGAAGGCAGGTGTGGATTTCACGATTTTGGAAGCGTCGTCCAGTGTCGGCGGCAGAGTTCGCTCCGATATTGTCGATGGATTCGTGCTGGATCGCGGATTTCAAGTCTTACTGACCGCCTACCCTGATGCGCGTGCATTACTGGACTTCGACAAGCTCGGTCTGAAGGCATTCATTCCCGGGGCTATGGTGCGATTCAATGGCGAGTTTCACACGGTTGCAGATCCGTGGCGTCGACCGTCCGATTGCTTGAAGTCACTCTTCAGCCCAATTGGCACACTCAACGACAAGCTTTTGATCGCAAAGCTGCGGCGAGACGTCACAAGCGGATCGTTGAATTCATTGTTCGAGCGAAAGGAGCAAAGCACGATTGAAAAGCTTCGCAATTTCGGATTCTCGGACAAAATAATAGACCGTTTCTTCCGCCCCTTCTATGGCGGCGTGTTTTTCGATAAATCTCTGTCAACATCTAGCAAAATGATGGATTTCACCTTCAGGATGTTCGCCACCGGAGACACTGTTCTGCCCACTGGCGGCATGGGCGCCATATCCAGGCAACTTGCCGACAAAGTCGGTTCGTCCAAAGTGCAATTCAATACTAAAGTCTCTGAAATCAAAGGCAACTCCGTTGTGCTGGAAGGCGGCGCCACTATTCAAACCGATGCGGTGGTGGTCGCGACTGAAGGCCCTGAATCAGCCAGGTTACTGAACAAAGCAATGCGCTCGGATATGCGCTCTGTGCGATGCATTTATTTCGCCGCCGAAAAAGCACCCACGGCCGCTCCGATTTTGGTGCTCAATGGCGACACATCGGAATTGATAAACAATCTCTGTGTTCCGAGCAACGTCAACAAATCCTATGCGCCGGCTGGAAAACACTTGGTCAGCGTCAGCGTGGTAAGGCGCGATGACATGGCGGACGATGAGATGCTCAAAGCCGTGCTCACACAATTAGAGTCATGGTACGGCAAGGAAGTTCGGCAATGGAAACATCTGCATACGTACAACATAAAGTTTGGTCTTCCTGATTACTCCCATCCCGCGCTTGCAGATGTCGAACGCCCTGTGCGAATTGAGAAGGGAACTTATGTTTGCGGTGACCACCGTGACACGGCTTCAATTCAAGGGGCCCTTTCCTCCGGCAGGCGGGCAGCACAGGCTCTGATTGAGGACTTTGAAGCAAGAATCGAAACAGTGGCCAGTTAATCTTTAAATCTGCGATGATCTATCCACCTTAGATGGAGTTTCTTCAATGATTCGTTTTAAATGCCTTTCCCTGACTCTGCTTGCATTCACGCTGTTGTTCAGCAGCGCGGCACCATCAAGAGGGGCAGAGGAGGGAGACAAAGTAAAGGAAACCAAGGTGAAGGAAACAAAGTCGCACGGCGTAAAAGTGGGAGACAAAGCGCCCGATTTTTCGCTTAAATCTGGTAGCGGTGAAAATGTCAGTCTGTCGGACTTTAAAGGCAAGAAGTCCGTTGTATTGTTCTTTTATCCCAAAGATGAAACTTCGGTCTGCACCAAAGAAGCTTGTGCATTCCGCGATCAATTTCAGGTCTTTAAAGACATGGGTGCTGAAGTGATCGGCGTGAGTTCCGACTCAGAAGAGTCCCACAAAGGGTTCGCAACTCACCACAGATTGCAATATACACTTCTCTCAGATGAAGGCGGGAAGCTGAGAAAGACTTACGGAGTTCCTTCCACCATGGGCATTATTCCTGGAAGAGTCACGTACGTAATAGATAAGGATGGCATCGTCAAACACATTTTCAATTCCCAAATGGAAGGGGAAAAGCACGTGACCGAGGCGATTGCCACCCTTAAGAAAATGGCTTCGACTAATTAGTTCCCAATCGGATCAGGTTGAATAGTAGTGAGCGCTTCACTTGGAGTTGCTGCACTAAACACGTTGTAGTCGAAAGTAAATTCCACATCTACTTTGTCCGGCGAACCCTCAGGCAGCGGGCGTAATGGTTGTGCATTTTCGATTGCTTTGAGCGCTGCTCGGTCACCTATCTCTGTCGATGTATGGGTGATGAATCTGATGTCTGATGCATAACCGTCTTTTCCAACCTTGAATGCAACTTTCGCAACCTGGCTTTCATTACATTTCGGTGGGAACCATGCGCGCTTGATTCGACGTTGCATGTCATTCATGTAAGGCTGATAGTCGATATTGTTGCGCATGTTATCGACCGGGGGAGTTTCCGCAGCAGCGGGAACTTCCGTGTACACAGGAGAGAGCTCCACTTCAGACTTGGGCAAATAATTCCAAATCACCGATTTGCCGAACATAGAAGTTTCACAAGCGCTGAATTCAGAAACGCGATTTACCGCCGCGAGATCACTCTGGTTGTAGGTGAAGACACAAATCGAAAAACCGGCTAAATACAAAAGAACGGGAATCGGCAAAACCAAGCCGATCCGATGTATCCACTTTTGCGCGCCCAGGCTGAGCACGTCGCAAGAGGCGCCGACGAGAAATCTGTCTTTCTTGACCACGTTGATGAGTGAGATCAAATGAAGTGCGAGATAGCCAAATGCCGGCAAAAGAATCAGAGTCGAGACGAAATTGACTCCACCATACTGCGCCAGCATCCAGACAAGACTTAAGGCGGAAAACGTGAAATAGACAAACTTGAGAATGTGGGCGAATGGATTTCGCGAACGACCATTGGACATGGCTGCTCTCCTGAGGGACGTGGCATGTACTAAAAGACAAAAATTTACTGGCTGATTTCCTGACTCTATTTTTGACTTTTTGCCCGCACAAAAACCACAGGAAAAACCCCTGGATCATTTCCAGAAATTTCGCCGGACTATGTGGGGGCGCGGTGCCTGCGCCCCGGAGATTTTGGTCGCAGGCACTGCCACGCCGGGAGTTCCTAATTCAGGCTTTCATCCGGCGGGAAAAACATATTCATGGCCATTTTGTCGCCCTTGAGCGCGGCAAGGAACTTCAGGTTCTGCTCGGTGGCTGCAAGATCCTCATGGCCGGCGGGCAAAAGCTTCTTCTTGATGGCCAGACTGCGACTAAAATACTGCGCCGAAGCGGTCGGATCTTTCTGCTTCAAGCTGTTTGTGCCAAGAAAATCAAGAATATGAGCCGCACGCAGACTGTTCTTGCCAAACTCTTCCTCGGCTATTTCAAGCGCCTGAAGCAAGAACCCATGCGCCTTTTCATACTGGTTTTCCACCTGCAGACTGTGGGCGTGCAAGAGCAGATTTTGGGTGCCCGAATTGCCCTCTTTGCTGAGTTTTTTCAAGATCAAAGCTTGGGCGCGCTCCTCCAGCTCCAGCGCTTCCTTAATCCGGCGTTGAACCTTATATACAGTCGAAAGGTTATAGACGTGAATGATAAGTGCCGGGTTGGATGCGCCCAGAGCATTCTCCAGTATCGACAGAGCTCGCTCGAAAAGCGGAGCCGCCTGGTCGAAATTCTCGCGCTCCAGGTAGTAGCCGCCTAAATTGTTGATGGCCACCGCCAGATGGTGGTGTTCTTCACCCAACGTTTTGGTCCAAATCTGGATGGCCCGCTCGAGAAGCTGTTGCACCTCCTCCGGGCGATTCTTGCGGCGATTGACCTCGGCAAGATTAACGAGGCTGTAACCTACCTCGGGGTGTTCCCGCCCCAAAGTGGCTTCTCTGATGGCAAGGGCGTCTGCATGAGCCTTTTCAGCGTCATCTAGACGGTCCGTGCGCTGGTACAGAGCGCCCAGATTGTCCAGAGTTTCGGCATAGGAGGCGTCTTTCTCGCCCACGACCTTGCGGCGCATGGTCAGAGCTTTCAAGTAAAACTCCAGCGCTTTTGCGTCTTCCCCCCGGCTCCAGGCGAGCAATCCCAGGTCATTAAAGGATTCAGCCATGTCGGCATGGTTCTCGTCCAGGTTGGCATTCCGTATGGAAAGCGACTTTTGCAGGGCGTCTTCGGCTTCAGCAAAGCGGGCCTGCTCAATATATACCAGCCCCAATTCCTCAAAGGCTCTTGCTTTCGAGATGTCGCTGTCCTTGCCTTCCTCAGGATCAAGGTCCAGAGCAGCTTTCAGAGCGACTTCAGCATTTTCATATCGGCCCAGGCGCCTCAAAGTCCGCCCCTGGTCGGCTGCACATGCCAGTTTTTCCAAAATAGTCGCGCCACTTCTCGCCATCTCTTCGACGGCCAGAGAGTATTCATCATTCGCTTCCAGATATCTTCCGGCGGCGTAAGCTGCCTGGCCTCTCTGATAAGCGCTTCCATTCGGCATTTCGTTTCACGCTGCGTGGTTAAAAACCACTATATCAGGACAAATTCAGCCTGTGTCGCCCTATCGGGCGAAAGCAGGGCCCAGCCTAGTTTCAGGCAAAAATAACAATAACGTCGCAGAGCTGTGGGAGAAATACGAAGCCCAGCGTAACTTCCCCACTGACGCCTGCCAGCCAGCTGAGATATTGTTAAGCCATCCCTTGCAGCACAATTTCTTGAGGTCCCGCCGATGAGCGTATCCGATACTATGGCTATCAGCCTGTTCGACCAAGCCAAGAGCGATGATGTCGTCACGCACAAAGAAGCCAAAAACCTTGCAAAAGACATAGCACTTGAAGATTGGCAAGCTATTGCCAAGAAATACAGTGTTAATGATGACCTGTACGGAATCAAACGCGGCGTCCATGTAGAAGAAAAGGAAGATGAGTTCGTCATCCACAACAACGAACAAGACCTCCGGCAAAAGGACATCTTCAATGGCTTGAAGAGTGTCGGATATGGCATTGGTGGTGCGATCGCCGGTTGGGGAGGCTATTCACTGGCGGGCAAATATCTTCTTTCCTTCGGCAGCCCTTATGCCAAGCTCGCGGGCGTAGGCGTCGGTCTTCTCACCGGCTACCTTCATAACAAGTTCACAGCACCTGAAATCCAGGAAACAAAGGCTAATCCGGATATTCACATTCCAAAGGTTTCGCTCAGCTCCCGCATTCAAACCGGCAGCCTGATGATGCCTGAAAGTTTCCGCAAAACCGCCGCCGCTTAACATTCGCCAGGACTGAACGATCGGTCAACGAAATCGGTGAAATACGGTAAAGACGGACAGTTAACCGGCAAACACAAAGTATTTGCGGCCCCTGCAAGCGGGCCGCATTTAGCTTTTTGGACTGCAAACCAGGCTAAATGAGGCTTTTCAAGAAAAGGGAGAATTCTCTAAACGGCCGCGTGTGAAGCCAGCGTCGCAAAATGATTCAAGGTCAGGGGTGATCCCCTAAAATAGATGTCCCAGTTGCTTGGGCGGCTCTTCCTTTGCTGCGCCCGGCAACCCTTTCAAAGAGTCTGAAAGTAAAAGCGTGCTGAGGTAAGACATGGCGCCCGCCCTAAAGAGTCCATACGCTGCAAAAATTGTTTCCATTGGAACAGCTGTCCCACCGGGTTTGCTCACCAACAACGATCTCGAAAAAATGGTCGATACATCCGACCAATGGATCACCGAAAGAACAGGAATTAAGCAGCGTCACCTCGTCGAAAAGGGTGTGGCCACTTCCGATTTGGCTGCGGAGGCAGCGCTGCAGGCCATTGAAAAAGCAGGATTGAAACCTACAGACATCGAGCTTATCCTTGTCGCCACCATAACACCGGATATGATACTGCCGGCTACAGCCTGCCTGGTGCAGGACAAAATTGGTGCCACTGGCGCCTGGGGATTCGACATCTCGATTGCTTGCTCCGGCTTTCTGTACGCATTGCAGGTAGCAAGCCAGTTTGTCACGACAGGCGCGCATAAAAATGTGCTCGTGATCGGTCTTGATGTTATGTCGTCTATCATCGATTATACGGACCGCACCACCTGCATCATATTTGGTGACGGAGGCGGAGCTGCCGTCGTACAGCGCACAGCCAGTGGCGACCAGCCCGGCATGATCGACTACATCTACGAAGTGGACGGATCCGGTGGTCCGGCGCTCTGCCTGCCCGGCGGAGGCAGCAGGCATCCGGCCAGCGTTGACACAATCGAGAAGAAAATGCACTTCGTTCATCAAGACGGACAAGTTGTCTTCAAGTTCGCGACGAGAAAAATGTCCGACCTTTGCATCAAACTTTTGGAACGCAATGGGCTGACCGGCAAGGATGTAGACCTGTTCGTTCCCCACCAGGCAAATCTGCGCATCATCACGTATTCAGCTGACCGCGTCGGCATCGACATGGACAAAGTCGTCGTCAATATCGACGAATACGGCAACACGACTGCGGGCACACTGCCTCTGGCTCTGGATTCAGCATTAGCGGACGGACGTCTTAAAGAAGGATCTCTCGTGCTTCTTGCATCGGTAGGAGCCGGATTTAGCGCCGGTGCGGCGCTGATGCGCTGGAGCTATTAACAAAACAATTGAGGAATTGAAGCGATGAAAAAAGCCGATGAGCAGAAACTCCTTAAGAGAATTCTCGTTCCACCCGGCAAAAAGATATCGCTCGCCAGGGACTTCGATCCAAGTTACAGACCAGAAGGGCTAACTAAAGAGAACGCCAGAGAGATGCTCACCGAGGGCATCTTAGAGATGGCCGACTTGCAAGACAAACTGTACGCTCAAGACATCTACGGCTTGCTTTTGATCATTCAAGCAATGGATGCTGCCGGCAAAGACGGCACCATTAAACACGTCATGTCCGGGCTGAATCCCCAGGGATGCCAAGTCACAAGTTTCAAACCGCCTTCTGATGAAGAATTGGATCACGACTATTTATGGCGTTGCTCGAAGGCGTTGCCGGAAAAGGGGCGCATCGGCATCTTCAATCGCTCGTACTACGAAGAGGTACTGATTGCACGCGTTCACCCCGAACTAATCGTTCGTCAAAAACTGCCGCCTACTACGAATATCAAGAATTTGTGGAAACAGCGTTTCGAGCAAATCAACAATTTCGAGAAATATCTAGTAGAAAACGGCATCATAGTGTTGAAAGTCTTTTTGCATGTATCCAAAGAAGAGCAGATGAAGAGATTTTTGGAACGCATCGATAAGCCGGAGAAGAATTGGAAATTCGCCATAAGCGATGTGTCCGAGCGTGAACACTGGAAGCAATACATTCAGGCATACGATGAAGCGCTGAGTGCCACCAGCACTGATTGGGCACCATGGTATGTCATACCGGCAGACTACAAGCCGTACACGCGCTTGGTTGTCGGCCATTTGGTCGGCAAAACTCTGAGGAGCCTCGACCTCGCATACCCGACAGTCGACAAAACCCGAAAGCTGCAACTTCAGGAAGCCAGAAAAATCCTGGAAGCCGAGGGTTAAAGTGCAGGGTTGATGCCATGCATCGCCCGGTTTTACTTAGTGCGCTGCCACCAACTTTCTCTCTGTCGATTTGCTCGACAGGTGGCGTCTGCCGATTGCGTCAGCGGCAAGAATGGCGTCGGCGATTAACGGCGCAGTGACGGCGAACGGCTCATTATGCGCGGTCTCGCCTTTAGCAACTGCTCGCTCTGCGATGCGCATCGCAAAATCGAATGAAGGATGTTTCAGACCGACTTCCTGCAGACTGATAGGCAAATTGACGCTGTGAGAAAAATCGAGAACTTCATCGATCAATGTCTGAGGTTTTCCTTCGGCAACTAATTGAACGATCAATCCAAATGCAACTTTCTCGCCGTGCATGTACGAATGTGTTTCAGGTATCGTCGTCAGTCCGTTGTGAACGGAGTGCGCGATTGCCAGCCCACCGCTTTCGAAGCCGAGTCCGGACAAAAGTGTATTGGCCTCGACTATACGCTCGAGAGCCGGAGTGACGGTTCCATGCTCCACCGCACTCAGTGCAGCTCGCCCATCAGCGATAAGTGTTTCATAGCAAAGTTTTGCCAGAGCCTCGGCACTGATTGTAGAGGCACCGCCTACCTGATTCTTCTTGCGGCCATCAATAACAGTCTTTGCCTCGAACCAGGTAGCAAGCGCATCTCCCATGCCCGAGCTGAGCAAGCGAGGCGGAGCCTTCGCGACCACGGATGTGTCCACTAGAACCAGGTCGGGGTTGCGTTTGTAAAAGAGATAAGTTTCAAACTCACCTTCTTCCGTGTACACCACCGACAGTGCGCTGCAAGGAGCATCGCTGGATGCCGCAGTCGGACAATTGACGACCGGCAGTTGCAATTCGCAAGCCACAGCTCGAGCCGCATCCAGCACTTTGCCACCGCCTGCGCCAACGATTACTTTTGCCTGCATGTCGGCAGCAATTTTGACGACGCGATTGATCTCTTTTCGCGAACACTCGCCGGAAAATGGCTCTACAGTGTAATCAATTTCTGCCTTACAAAAAGTCTGCTTCCATGATGCGGTCAGCAGTTTTTTTGCCGACGAGCTAGCCAGTACAAGCGTCTTGCCGCCTATGCCCAGCTTGACCATCTCGTCGCCGAGAATGAGCGTGGCGTCGCGACCCTGTACGTATCGAGCCGGGGAACAGAAAACCTGGTGCATCTGACCATCCTCTGCGGAAAGGTCAGTATCTTATCACTATAGTGAGGGTGAGGGTCCGTGCATCCCAGGGGCGACGCAATGCATCTGCCCTGGAGTGAATCTGTTAGAGCGGCAGGAAATTTCGCAGCATTGCTACCATGAACAATGTGTAAACGCCGACGAACACTATTTGCTTTTTCATTTTTGACCTTCTTTCCGCTCTAATCTAATTGAGTCGCCTATATTATTTGAGACCGGAGCCGAGCTCGCTTGGTTCCCGAAGCGATGTCCTGGCGTCAGCCAATATATAAAGTATCGGTCAGTCCGTTGAAATTTCCGTGAAAGCGGCAAATGGCAACAGGTTCGGGCCTTTCCGGCAGGTTTTTACTATGAATCAAACATTTAAAGAATTCGAGCATGCGGGCTGGGAAATGGTTGCCGACGGCTATCACGACCATTTCGGTTCGTTGACCCGCCAGACCATAGAACCCATGCTCGAATCTCTTGGCAATCACCCCGGATCATCATTGCTCGACATCGCCACTGGTCCTGGATATGTAGCTGAAGCTGCCAGGCAGCGTGGTTTCGAGGTCACCGCTATTGACTTCTCGAATGAAATGGTTGAACGTGCCAAGAAGCTTTACTCTGGCATCGATTTCCAAGAAGGTGACGCCGAATGCCTGAGTTTCCCGGACAGGAGCTTTGATTTCGTGAGCATGAATTTCGGGCTCCTGCACCTGGAGCATCCAGAAAAGGCTCTGGCTGAGGCGTTCAGAGTCTCAAAAGCAGGCGGGAAATTTGCTCTTACAGTCTGGTCAACGCCAGACAGGGCTGTTGCCTTCCAGCGGGTGCTGAATTCCGTAAAGGAGCACGGTGACTCGACCGTGCCAATCCCCGTCGGTCCACCGTTCTTCCGTTTTTCCGATCACGGTGAAATGCGCAAATGCTTGATGGAAGCAGGTTTTAAAACCGTCGAAATCAAGGAAATAGGCATGACCTGGGTCTTGAAAAGGGACGAAGACCTCTTCCACGCCTTCTTCACCGGCACGCCAAGAACGGGCGGGCTTTTGAGAGCACAGGAAAAGGAAAAGCTGGACTCCATAAGAGCAGCGATCGCCGCATGTGCCCGCGAATACGAACAAGACGGAATTGTAAAAATCCCGATGTCATCAGTTTTGGCTATAGGAACAGCTTGACGTGAATCCTTATTACGACGCAACGCTCCAATTCCCCTATTGGCGCGGCTTACATGCGAAAATGAGCCGCATCAGAAATTCCAGCGAGATGAGCAGTGTCAACAAAAGAGCTAAAAGAGCCGAAAGACTCGGCGCCTATAATCACCGATTACGATTTGCACCTGTTTGGTGAAGGCACCAATTATCAGATCTACAACAAGATGGGCGCGCACAAGGCCGTCGTCGACGGCAGGGCTGGTACTCACTTTGCCGTGTGGGCGCCGAATGCCGGTGCAGTTTCAGTAATCGGCGACTTCAACAAGTGGGATCCGTCCGCCAACAAAATGTCGGTAATGAGCAATTCAGGCGTCTGGACTTTGTTCATCCCGGGTCTGGAGGAAGGAACGCTCTATAAATATCACATCTCCTCGCACGCCGGTAACACGGAAAAAACAGATCCGTTCGGCTTCTTCAGCGAAGTGAGACCGAAGACAGCATCGGTCGTTTTTGAACTCGATAACTATGAATGGGACGACGATCAATGGGGGAAAGATCGCAAAAAGCGAAATGCGCGCGACCCACCAATCTCGATCTATGAAGTGCATCTTGGCTCCTGGATGCTGGTGCCGGAGGAAGAAAACCGCTGGCTCACATACCGCGAACTAGCCGACAAACTCGTCGCCTACTTGGAAAAGACTGGCTTCACGCACGTCGAATTTCTCCCCGTTGCCGAGCATCCGCTCGACATGTCGTGGGGCTATCAAATCACAGGCTACTTTGCCACCACGAGCAGATTTGGAAGTCCAGAGGACTTCATGTTCCTCGTCGACAAATTGCACCAAGCAGGCATCGGTGTCATCCTCGATTGGGTGCCCGCGCACTTCCCCAAAGACGGTCATGGACTGGGGCTTTTCGACGGCTCGCATTTGTACGAACATGCCGATCCACGCCAGGGCATGCACCACGAGTGGGGCACCTATGTATTCAATTTCGGCCGGCATGAAGTGAGAAACTTCCTAATCAGCAACGCGCTTTTCTGGTTCGACAAGTATCACATTGATGGTTTGCGCGTCGATGCCGTCGCATCGATGCTTTATTTGAACTACGCACGCAAAGACGGTGAGTGGGTAGCCAACCAATACGGCGGCACGGAAAACCTGGAGGCAATATCACTTCTGCGCACGCTGAATGAAGTGGTCTACAGCAATTATCCGCACGCACTGATGATTGCAGAAGAGTCGACTGCCTGGCCGCAAGTGGCAAGACCGACATATCTGGGCGGACTGGGCTTCGGGCTCAAGTGGGACATGGGCTGGATGAACGACACGCTCAAATACATGGCGCTCGATCCAGTGTATCGCCGCTACCACCACAACAATCTGACTTTCCGCGGGCTCTATCAGTTTTCTGAAAACTTCGTGATGCCTCTTTCCCACGACGAAGTTGTGCACATGAAAGGATCGCTTCTCAACAAGATGCCCGGCGATCACTGGCAAAAGTTTGCCAACCTGCGTTTGTTGCTCGGCTATCAGTGGACTTTGCCCGGTAAGAAACTCTTATTCATGGGCGGAGAATTCGGTCAGTGGATCGAATGGAATTACGCGCAAAGTCTCGACTGGCATTTGCTCGAATATCCTCTGCATGACGGCATGCTGCGCTGGATTTCAGACCTGAATCGGGTCTACAAGGAAAACCCTGCGCTATTTGAACTGGACTGCAACCCACAAGGCTTTTCCTGGATAGACTGCCAGGATCACGATCAGTGCATTCTTGCCTATTCACGGCAGACGCAGCACGGCGATTCTGTCGTTATCGCTTGCAATTTCACGCCGGTGCCCAGGCACAATTACCGCATCGGGGTGCAGTCTCATGCGTTCTACCGCGAGGTGCTCAATAGCGACGCTGAAGTTTACGGCGGCAGCGGGCTAGGCAACTACGGCGGATTGCACAGTGACGAGTGGAGGCATCACGGTCAACCCTACTCGATATCGATCACGCTGCCGCCACTGTCAATCGTTGTTTTCAAAGCAGATAAATAAGCGCAAAAGCGAGACTCAGGAGGTCATTGTCTTATGTCTACCAGTTTGAGCAGCATTTTCCACCTCGGAAAGGACACTACTCAATACAAGAATCTGGGCAAGGACGGAATATCCGAGGAAACGTTTCAGGGCAAAAAAGTCCTCGTGGTCAAGCCTGAGGTTTTGACCAAGTTGGCGAAACAAGCATTTACTGACGTTTCCCACCTGCTGCGCACAAGTCATCTAGAAATGTTGAAAAACATCCTCGACGACAAAGAAGCCTCCGACAATGACAAATTTGTCGCACTTGAACTGCTGAAAAATGCCAGCATCGCTGCCGGTGGCACGCTGCCGATGTGCCAGGATACAGGCACGGCGATTGTTGTCGCTCATAAGGGAGAACAAGTCTTCACGGGCTCAGATGACGCTCAGGCGCTCACCGACGGCGTGAAGAAAACATACACCGAATGCAATCTGCGCTACAGCCAGATGGCACCGATCAATATGTATCAGGAGTCGAACACTGGCAGCAACTTGCCGGCGCAAATTGAAATCTACTGCGATCCCGGCGACCAGTACGAATTCCTCTTCATTGCCAAAGGAGGCGGCTCTGCCAACAAGACTTACCTTTATCAGGAAACCAAATCGGTTTTGAACAAAGAGGGTCTGAAAAAGCTGCTCACCGAAAAAATCGCCGGGCTCGGCACCTCCGCTTGCCCGCCCTATCACCTGGCAGTAGTCATCGGCGGATTGTCTGCAGAAATGACATTGAAGACGGTAAAACTTGCCAGCACACACTATCTCGACACCCTGCCCACCGAGGGCGATAAGTCGGGACGCGCATTCCGCGACCTGGAGCTGGAAAAGGAAATCCTCGAGATCACGAGAAATCTAGGAATCGGTGCCCAATTCGGCGGCAAGTACTTTTGCCATGACGTGCGTGTCGTCCGCCTGCCGCGTCACGGAGCCAGCCTGCCCATTGGGCTAGGCGTTTCCTGCAGCGCAGACAGACAGATACTCGCGCGCATCGACAAAGACGGTGTTTGGCTCGAGAAGCTCGAAACCGACCCGGCGCGTTTCCTGCCC
>JAYRNY010000325.1:0-5034 GCA_041911975.1 bacterium
CAGATCGGACATCGTCGGAACCGTCTCTCTGAACTGAGCGTCCATATACGCAACGCGGATAAGACCGTCGAGAAGCGACTTTTCTTCGACGTTCATTTCTTCTCGACCTTCATGCGCCAACATCAAGTCGAGCAGGGATAGAAGAGTAGAAACCTTGTCTGCAGATGGCTCTCCAGGCTTGTCTTCCGGACCCAGATCGAAGGGGTTCAAGATGTATCCGGAGGATGGTCCAAGATCGACGTATGTACACATCTCTGGGCCCAAAAGCTTCGTAATGAAGCGATAGGCACCATTCTTATCAACCGTTTTATCGATCAGCACAAACCGCGTGCCTAGAGGCAAGAGACGCAAGATCATCATCGATACAGCGAATGATTTTCCTGCCCCCGTTGTTCCTACGACAAACATGTTGTTTGCGTCTTTACCCTGTCCTCTAAAAAATGGATTGAGAAGCACCGGCTCTCTGGATGCGCTGGCAAAGCCAAACGGCACACCATCAGGGGTGCCGCATGTGGCAGTGAAGAAAGGCCAGAAGGTGCCAACAACCGGTGACATTACACGACGCACGATCGCCAGCTTATCGACGCCGACAACCAGCGTGGATTGCCAGGCATCGAGCTGCAGCATTTGAGCACGATCGAGCAAGGCGCCACGATTCTTGAACACGCGGCGCACTTCGTCCATGTTGGAAGCAAGCTGCTCAGGCGTGTTAGCAAGAGCGCGAATATAAAGACTGATATCGAAAGCCTTATTGGAAGAGCGCAGAAAGTCCTGAATGGCGGTAGCCGCCGAACGCGTTTCTTCAACTCCTTCGAGATCGGGGCTGGCCAGCTGCGTAGAAGTGACTCTTCCAAAGTGATGCTTCCACTTCAGGTCGGAGCGCACTTTGTCTTGATTGCACCCATGAACGAATAGCGAAAGCTGGTATTCGACTGACAGAGTAAGCAAGTCTACGAGCCATCCCATCCACGTCTCATGCGGTAACTGCTCCAGATACTGCGTGCCAATGTACTTGCCGTCCAACCAGATTGACTCGTCGGATACCTTGAGCGCGGATCCGGCCAGTGAGGAAACCTCAGAAATGTCAGGTCTGGAAGCAGGTGCTTCCGGATCTCTTTCAGAAAGGCTGGGATTGAGATCGGAATAAATCAAATTGCGGACTTGCCGCCTGTTCAAAACCTGCGGGCGCAGCCTGGCGACTCTCAATTGCTCGTAGGCAGTGCGTGTGTAGCGGTCGAGCTGACCGACATATTCTTCGTGCTTTTGAATGGAGCGCCTGCCGTTCCAACCGGCCGCCCCTCTGCAATCAGGAGGCTGGAAGCTGACTACGATGTAAAACTCGCGTTGCGGTACGAAGCTTACATCTTGCTGGCGGCGGAACCATTTGTCTGTATAGTCCGCATACCATTTCAAGTAATCGTTGTCTGTTTTGATCAGTGTCTGATAGCGAGAGAGATATTCATCCACAGGCAAGTTACGCGACTTGATGATGATTTGAATGTCACCTTCGCAGGAGTTGACGAAATTGGTGAATTGTCTGGCCATCGTCTCGCGATCAGCTTCGTCGAAAAGCAGAGCATTGATGCCCTTACAGCTGATGTATTTGCGCATGCTGCCGTCGGCAAGCACAACCAGACCTTCATCTTCATCGTCGCCTGGAATAGCAAACAGGTAGCAAACGTCTTTCCAGCTCGACTCTGGACGCGAGTCCTTGGGGGGCTCCGCATCGCCAGATCCTTCACTTTCCGATACTTCGCTGCCGAAAGGCAACAGGTCTCTTACGGCACCGGGAAGTGAGTTGTAAAAACCAGCAAAGACGTTTTGTATGGAGGGCTGCGGAGTGGTGCGCAAGACTCTTCCCGAGGTTTCGCTTCTAAGTGAAGGCGATTTGATCTCATCGTCATAACCGTCGTCACCGCCGTCGGCAGCATATCCGCCGTACCTGCCTCTGGAGCCGGTTCCGGAACCGCTATCGCCACCACGCCCGCCACCACGGCCGCCGCCACCACCGGGGGGTCCGGGGCGCTTTCGTCCTCTTGATGCTGCGTAGCTCTGTGCCATTTAGATAACTATCCTAAGTTTCCTGAGTTTCCCGTGTTCTCTTGTTTGGTCTTTCGTCTTCTAAGGCTCCTCTAGAAATTCAAAAACTCGCAATTAGAAATCATCCGGCTCCGAAGATGTATTCTCTGCTTGAACATAGAAGGTTTCTTTGTTTTTTTTAACCTCAATTATATTCCCATCCGGGTAAACGGGAGCGGGTTCTGCTCTGGATACATAAATCGCGGGCGTCAGACCCAGCCGGTAGATAAGGATATTTTTCCACCAGGTCATGGGCTTAAGTCGGGTACCCATGACAAAAGCGACGGCGCCGCACATCCAAATAATGAAAAACCACACGCCGATAGGGAAATTATGGAATTTCCAGTCCCCGGGAAAGCGACCGGCAACTATCAATCCGGAAACCACCCAGATAGACAGCATTATTAGCTGCTTTGGCTCAAATCCAAAAACCTTTATCGGCTTGTTGAGGATAATTACCCGTTGAACGTAACCCAATGATCTAACTCCTTACTGCAAAACAAACATCAAGACAAAGGCGGTGCTCCGGGAGGAGGAGTTGTCGGCGGTCCGGAGCCTCGTTTCGAGCCCGGAGGTCCGCCCGGCGGTGGTCCTGATCCTGGCGGCCCGCCTCTGGAAGGCTGCCCCTGTGAACCTAAGGAGGACAGACCGGAATTACTTCTCGAGGCCGAAGGAGGAGATTGTGCCGGTGGCATCCCGGACAGCGAAGCTCTCACAGGAGCCGGCGCGCCCAGAACTGAACCGGTGGATACTTGCTGAGGCAAGCCGGCTTCGTCCGCTTCAAATTGAATCGACTCGGTGCTGCCCTGCTCGCAAAGGCGCATCAACTTGCGAGCCATGTAAGCGAAACGCGATGGAAGCCGTCCGATGCACATACGAAAATGCTCGCGGGCTCCATCGAAGTCGCCGGCACGACGCATCAACTCGCCAATCAAGTACTCTGTCTCGCCGCGCACAGCCTGCGGGCACGAATTATCGCTGAGCGAGCGCTTGTAAGACTCAACAGCAAGACGGCGGTATTCGCGTGCCTGGGGGAAAGCCTTGCTGTCGTCGGCGCACCAGGCGGCATGGACATAAAATACCGCTGCCTGATAAGAGTTGGTTCTGCCTTGACTGCGTTCTTTTTCCAGAGCCGCTTGCCTGAACTGCATGTGGGCACTGGTGGCGGCTTGAGACAAAACGGCTGTGCCCAACGCCGGACCGAATTCAGTCGACCAGTCGGCGCGCCCGCAAGAGGGACAGGTGATTATGGCGTACTGCTCCATCATCGGACAGTAGCCGCGATAATCCTGGCGCAATTCGGAATTGCGGTACCCGATATCAATAAAGGTCGGCAATTGGCGCGAAACGAATGAGGTTCCGCACTGATCGCATCTGACTCCAACTTCGGCTAGCAGCATATCCATGGACTCTGACCACCATCTATCTATATTAATACCCGCAGGAGAAGAGATGCCCCTCCTCCTGCGGCTTTTCATTGTTTATTGGCTGTTAGAAGACCCTGGTCAAAGAGGTCTGTCGTTTTTGTATGGCTTATTTTCTCTTTTGTATGGTCTTAACGTGTTCTCCCGTCTGTTTCAATCGCTATTGTTTATAAATCGGATTGCCGTTCTCGTCATAGCCGATTATTTTGCGATTGTCTTTCTTGCGTTGTGATCCGCCTCCTTTGCGCATCATGTCTTGCAGCGACTGGGCTGGTCCTTGCTGTCCGCGGTTCATGCGGTTGCTGATATTGGACCATTGCTGCCAGATGGCTGCGCCCACGCCGGCTGCCGTGATGGCTTTACCGGCGGTACCTCCGTGCTGCTCGGCGATACGTCTGGGGGTATCCATGATGCCGCTCGTCGGTGTATCGACATGAGCGTGGAAGCCAGGCGCATTCACATCAACATGAGTGTGTCCGTGACCAATGTGAGCATTGAAATCAGGACCTCTCACGTCCATGTGTCCGGGTCCGCCCCTCAGTTCGACGTTGTCGCCTCTCCATTCCGGGAATCTGTGCTCAGGTACATGGCCTTGGCTCTGACCGTGGCTTTGTCCCTGAGGATATCCATACTCTTGAGGGTAGCTCTGTCCCTGCGAGTAGGTTTGCGAGTACCCGTAGTTCGGATCAGGAGTGTAACCTCCTTGATGGCGAGTCGGATTGCAGAATGGATCGTAAGCCTGGCTGACCCTGGTCGGGTCGGTCGAGACATGCGTTCCGGCAGTCCAGCCGCCGTCCGGAGTTCTCAAGGCGACCTGCTCGCCGGTGCCGGCATAAGTCCAGCCGACATTGCGAGAATACTCGACAGGTCTGTCTGAGCCGGCCAGCTCGAAGCGGCGATTGTTCAAATCGTATTCGATTTGTTTTCCGGTGCCGTCGGCGTAGAAGCCGCTGCCTACCTGAGTCACAGGGACACCGTTGGCGGCGGGATTGGCGTTGTTCGCCACTTCCCATCGGCCTTGCTGCGTATCGTACATGACCTGCGGAGTGCGAGTCGTGTCGCCCGGCGCGATCGATGCAGTCGAGTAGATCTGACCGCTCTGCGTGTAGCCCACCGTCGAGCTGCTGTCCAGAGGCTTCCACGAACCGGCTGTCGTGTCAAGCTGGCGTACTTCTCCATTAGCGCCGAAGGCATAGTAGCCCCGTCCGCCCGGATCAGACACGACCGGCACATTGGTGGTGGCACCATTGGAGCCGACCACTTCCAGCCTTCTGTCGTTGAAGTCGTAAGCCACGCGGCCGCCCGTCTCAGGAGCAACCCATTGCTGGGTTCTCGAGTCGTACTGAACGGCTTGATTCGTGCCGGCAATTTCCCAGCGGTTGTCGCGCTGGTCGAACTGGATGACACCATTGGATGCGGCCGCCGTGATGTTGCCGCCCTGATCGACGCGGATCGGAGCAGTGGCTGGATCGACCGATCTCCACTGATTGTCCTGCTGCAGTTGTGTGACCATGCCGTTGGCTGCCACCGA
>JAYRNY010000326.1:0-3840 GCA_041911975.1 bacterium
GTCGGCTATTCCTACTCGAGTCTCGACATAACTCAGTTTGCTCAAGATTTTTAGAGCATTGGCAGCAAACCGACTTTCGCCGCCCAGATGGGAAAGACCGGAAGCATCAAGCAAAAAAATACCAGGCTCAACAGCAGAAACACGTGGCGAAAGATTTATCAGTTGCCTGGCAATTTCAGTTTGAGCTTCCTCGTACAATTTAGTGTCATAAGGCAACGAAAGAAGATCGCCACAAATAGCACGGGCTTCCGAAAGCCGCATGCCTGGCTGTATGTATTCCTTGCTCGCTTGAGGAGAACAGGCTACGACCTTTTGACTGAGAGTCTTTTTCCCTTCACCACCGGTAACAAGGACCAGAGGTTTGTTTTTCAAAGAAGGATCATACTTTTGCTGTGCGGCGATCGGGAATCGGGGAATGCGTAAACAGGCTATTCGAGACATGTGATTTTCCCCGTACCTCTATAGCTTGAGAGAGACCGTCCCTGTGAACATTTCCTTTGATCGCCGGCATAAATGCTGCACAACCGGACAAGCCCTCTTGAGAATCAATCGGCGAATCCCAGGAAAAATTCAACTGAGTATGAAACCCCCAACTAAAAGAGGAATTGACTCCACGATTGCTATCTCTAAGCACAATCAATGCTGACTTCGATCGATCGAGTGCACGCTTGAGCCGGGCATACAACCGGCTTGTGATACGTAGATTCTCACTATCAAAAATAACCACATCAAATACCTGAGATAGAAGCAACTGTTCTACCGCCCACATGGAATTCTGCTCAGGATTTACACTCAAATTCCTCACCACCCAAAACTTTCCTTTCGGTGCAACAAGACTGGGAGTAGAAGCAGATGCAAAATTACCGTCACCAACAAATGCCCAGTCATCTGCAGAAAGACGACCGGAAGGATCTACATAAGCTACATGCAAACCAGATGAACACCAGTTTGCCACCGCCTTTCTAAGCAAAGTAGTTTTGCCCGATGAAATACTGCCAGCCCACTCTGTAATGCGCCTGCGCAAAAGTCCATTGACCAGTCGAGCATCGACCTCTGCAACACCAGTCAAAAGCGCTTTGTGCCTCTTCTCGGCGGAGAACCATTTCCCCGGGAAAAGCTGCTCTAATTGCTGCTTTAAAGCAAACACACTGACTTGAGTGCTCATATTTATAGTGCTTTTCTAGATACTCACGCTGATATAAACAAGCCAGGCGATCTTGTTTCACGCCTTGTCTTGCAGTACGGGCTTAGCTTTTACCGATACCATACATATGTATACCACAACTTTTCCAGCAAAGCAAGACCACGTTCTACCGAGGGTAAACGCGCGCAAAGATGCTCAAAAAATCAATCAATCAGCTCTTCGAGACAGTTTCCGCTTTTGAAGCAGAATCAGCCGCGGGCTCAGCTTTTGCTCCATCGCCGGATTCAACCTTCATAGCTGAATCGCCATCAGACTCAACTTTCAATACAGGCAAATCCGTCGTGATCTCCGGCAAACGCGAAGCACTTCCATCGGCAACAGCATCTTCTGTTTCCTTATGAAGATAGAGATTATTGAAAAGCACATTGAGCACACATGCGGCAGGCAGAGAGAAAATAATACCCAACATTCCATCCAATCGCGCACCAATCATAATGGCAATGAAGATCATCACCGGATGCAAACCAATCACATTGCCGATATATCTGGGTGCCACCAGATTGTCTTTCAACCACTGTAATCCGTTGAACACAGCAAAGAGAATGAGGATCTGTCCGAGACGATTGACCGGAATCGTATCCATTCCATCAATCGCGACAACGATGACAGCTGGAATAAAACCGATCGGCGGTCCGATTACAGGAACTATTTCCCAGACGGCAAGAAAGACTCCAAGGATAAGCGCGTAGTGCATGCCGAGCGCAAAATATACGCCGACCATCACGAGACCGAACAAAAGACCAAGCACAATCTGACCGCGGAAAAATGCTTGCAGGCTACCGTCCATCTGCGTAGCCATTGTCTGGCATTGGGGCTGCATGCGGCGAGGAAAGAGTCTAATAATGGAGTCCCTGATGCGGTGTCCGTCCAGCAAGAAATAGAAAGAGACGACCAGAACGCTCAACCCATACATGAAAATGGTCATGGTTGAAAACAAAGTGTCTTGAATGCGTCCAAGAATCTGAGATGTATCGGGTTTGGGAAGATTGGCCGCAAAGCTGGACAAAATGTCCATTGCCTTCACTTCGATTTTGGCGGCGTGCAGCTTTTCTTCCAGAGGGTGCAACGCGGCTACCAACTTATCAACAATCTGCGGTATCTGCTGAAAGATCGTCTCGCCCAATTGCGCGCACTGATAAATCATTGCCGGTACGACGAGAACAGCAGCGACGATCGTGGCCACACCCAACACCAAATAGACGATAAAAATTGCGCCTGCCCGCGAACGCACATACTTTTCCAGCCAATCAACAACATTGATGAAAAGGTAAGAAAGCAAGATCGAGATTGTCAGGATCCTGAGAATGTCCGCGAAATAAGATGCCACTTGACAGCAAAGGAAGAGGGCGGCAAACGAAAGCGCGACAACAGTCAGCCGTCTCTGCACAAGCGCGAGCCGGGCTAATTGCTCCTGCGTCTTGTCATCTACTTTGGGTTTTTCCTGGTCAGCCATTTTGAGGCCCATTTATAGATCGTTGCTTAAATACAGTACCAAATCGAAGCCTAACGAGTATTCAAGACCTGTTTTAGATAATCAATCCTAGCTTTCAAATCCGGCGTGATATCGGCCTCAGTCTGTCCATCCAAAACCCGCCTGTATTCATACAGGGACTCTTCTTTCTTGCCGAGTTTGTAATAGACATCGCCGAGCAAAAGGTGATAGTCCCTCTCATTGGGCTTAACGAGCATGGCAAGCTTCATCTCTTCTTCAGCCTCTTGAAATTTATCCAGCTTGAACAAGACTTGCGCGTGCCGATAACGAAAATCCGCATCGAGGGCATTTTCTTTCACCAATTCGGCAAAACAATTCTCAGCCTCCTCATATTTTGCCTCCTTCTGCAAAATAACGCCAAGATTGTATCTGTATGAAGGTTTCTTTCCATTCAGCTTTACTGCCAGCCTGGCCTCCAGCTCCGCGACACCAAGGTTATTCAAATCCTTGAGCACCAGCGCCAAATTGCTGTGATAACCAGGGGACTGCGGATTGAGCTGAATCGCCTGGCGATACTTTTGAGCCGCCTCAGTTAACTTGCCTTCACCCATCAAATCAGCAGCTTCGCGGTTCAACAGTCTGGCCTGATCGACATTGTCGGCTCGACATGGAAGCTGCGCCAGAAGCGCTATAACGATGAAAAATGGACTGAGCTTTGCCCGTGTCATTATTTACCCCCAGGCTTTTATTCCCGCCCCCGCAGCCTTTGCATCGCGCGAGCAATTCCTTGTGCAAAACGGTAGAATCCAAAAGTCGGCTTTACTTAAAGTATGAATCGAAAACAACAATTACTCGTCACCGCCCTATTTATCTCCGGACTCCTCAATCTGGTGGGCATATTCTTTTTCGTCTTTTATCTGCAAACTGCCCATCATCTCAAACACGTAAAACGCGAGAAAAACATCATGGCGCAGAACATGGCACTGATCAAAGGGCAGAGCAAAGTAAACGAAATTTTGAATTCCGACCAGGTAACAAAATCTACTTTTGTCAGCCATTTCGATGGTCAAGAAGACTGCTTTGCAGTGATTGCCCCTCGTGGCCTAAAACCCGTTGAAGGATTTGATCTCGTTGTCTATCTGCACGGCATGGGCTCAACTTTTTTGGAACCATTCGTAACACCAGAGCAGGAGCCGATCGCGAA
>JAYRNY010000327.1:0-4431 GCA_041911975.1 bacterium
AAGCGCATCATGCGCACGGTTGAGGTATATCGCAGTTTTGTATTGGCCGCCGAGCACGTAGACAGAGTGGGAGCAAAACTGCAACACGTCATCGTCAAAATCAGCTGATGGTCAGATTTTTCAGGTCGAATTCTCCGGGAATACGAAATTGAGCAATGAGTCGACATACATTCTCATACTGGTCATTTTTCTCTCGTCTTTTTTCGCTTACTCAAACGGCTTTCAAGACGGCAGTACGGTCGCTGCCTCCGTAATCGGCTCGAGGGCTCTGACGCCTAAGCAGACAGTGATTTTAGTTTCCATCTTTGAATTTTCCGGAGCCCTTTTCGGCGGCTCGGCCGTGGCCAGCACAGTCAAGTCAATCGCCAGATTCCCCAATAATCCTGATGTCCTGGCCTGGCTGGCTTGCGCGATGACTGCAGCTATAGGGTGGAATTACCTGACCAAGCGGCTCGGCTTTCCGTCCAGTTCCACGCACGCTCTGGTGGGCGGATTGCTTGGTGCAGTGGTGGCGGCGGGGGGAGGAACACAGCTAATCATCTGGGGAGACTTCCATCATTTGCTCGACGCAACCGGACTGGCGAAGGTCATCGTCAGTCTCTTTCTTTCTCCCCTGATTGGATTTGTGGGCGGGTATCTCATGTTCAAAATAACCATGCTTCTTTTGCTAAAGGCCTCTACCCGCATCAATCGCTGGTTAAAACTAGCGCAGTTGCCGGCTTTAGCTTTGGTTTCATTCGGACACGGAGCCAATGATACGCAGAAAGTTATGGGTGTCGCCCTTCTTTCTCTCAATTCATTCGGCATGCATCTGCAGGTAGTTCCACTCTGGGTCCGCTTACTGACTGCTTTCGCCATGGTTCTGGGCATTGCTTCTCTGGCACCGCGCATAGTGCGCAAGGTGGGCAGTGATATATTCCGCCTCAGGACTGTCCATGGCTTCGTCACACAAGCGACGGCAGCGGCCGTCTTAGTCTACGCGTCGGCAACTGGCGGTCCAGTCTCGGCATCGCAAGTGATCACATCGGCCGTCATGGGAGTAGGCACCGCAGAGAGGCGCAAAGGCGTGCACTGGCTCGTCGCCAAAGAGATGCTGATTGCCTGGTTTATCACCATTCCCGGCGCGGCCCTGGGTTCTGCCGCACTGTACTACTTGCTCTTTGCCTCATTTACACAAGTGCTTTGAGGCAAGCATTTGAGACAATGCGCTCAGTCTTCTTTCGGGCGCCAGGTCTTTATCGACTTTCTGTTTTGCGAGGCGGCCTCTGTCACGTAAGTGCGCTTCCTGTAAGCTGCTCTTTCCAATGTGTTGACTGCCACTTCGAATAGTTTGGGAAGGAAGTCCGTGAGGCTCATTTCATTGTCGGCTGCCAGTTCTTTGGCGCGTTGAACCAGATCTTTGCTGATGTTCAATTTGAGAAAAACGAGATTCGGATCCTGGCTGGCGCTGTCATCGCGCTGGCTGCGTTCATAACGTCCGCCTGAACGCTCTTCGCCGCCGTCACGTCCGCCGAAACGTCCGCTACTCGGTCTAGAACCGGGGCGGCCTTGAGACCGGGTATCGTAAGAACGCTCACGAGATTTGCGCTCTTCATAGCCACCGGATGTCGAACGGCCTCTCGGTGCGCGTTCTTCATAACCGCCTGCCGACGAGCGCCCTCTTGCCGGACGCTGCTCATAGCCGCCTTCAGAAGAGTTCGCTCTGGGCGAGCGCTCTTCGTAGCCGCCAGCCGGCGAACGACCATACTTCTTGCGCTCTTCATATCCGCCCTCTGACGAGCGTCCATATTTCTTGGCGCCGGAGTCACCGGAACTGCCGAATTTGTTGCCGGAGCGACCTTGATAAGGCTTTTTCTCGGAGTCGTCCCTGTATCGTTTGTTACCCTGGCTGTCGCCCGTGCGCTTATAGCTGCCGCCTTCGGACTCAGAAGCTCCGTAAGCGCCACTCTCGGATCTGAATTTTGGCTTGCCGCCAGCTTGCGGTTTTGCACCTCTGGGTTTTGAACCAAAGGATTTACTGCCGCCTGGCTTGCCGCCCGGCTTTCCAAAACGACCTTGCGGTTTGCCGCCTCCGGGTCTCTTGCCATAAGCACCGCCGCCCGTGCGTTTTGCTCCAGCTGAGCTTCTCGGCTTTTTATTATCCATTTGGTTTTATAGTCCTTAGATATGCAGTTGGCAGATTACATGACAACGCTCTTTTATACCAGAGTGAAGGTCTCACAAGTCGGGGAAAACTTCACGTAGCGGCTTTGTAAAACCGGCAGCATACCTACCGGTTGCCTTTTATCGCCAGCGAAACTCGCGCAGACCGCTCTGATTGCGGATCATCACTCCACCGGCAGGGTGGGAGACGGGCTGTCCCGGTTTTCTCGCTCCAGCGTAGTAAGTCTGGTAGGCGTGGCGACTTTTGTTTTTCACTCGTCGAGGAGCCGGCGCTCTTGGTCGTGCCACCACCGGTAATGCAAGGGCACCGGCGGTTGCTCGCAGGCCTCCCTTACCGTCCGTCAAAACAGGCTCGCTTTTTACCGGTTCGCTTTTGACCGGTTTGCTTTCTGATTCGCCCTGCTGAGGCTGCAATTTAGGCAAAGGCAAAGCCTTCAGTTGCGGAAATTCATTTTGCTCTGCCTGTTGCGGGACTTGCCATTGTTTTTGCTGCGGGCGAGCGGCCGGTCTGGCCGGTGCCTTTCTTTCCACTTTGGGAGCAGACTTCACCTCATAGTCCTTGGCAGAAGATCCTTTGGATGCCAGTTCTGCTGCAGGTATTTTGGCTACTTTGTAATAGTTCTGATTGAAATCGTGAAAGATGCCTGCCGCTACCGTGCCTCCTGTAACCTTCTTGCCTATTGCCATAGTGTGATTCTTATTGCCGGCCCATACGGCAGTAACCATGTCGGACGTGAAGCCGACGAACCACAGATCTGTGGAGTTATCTGAAGTGCCTGTCTTTCCGGCAACCGTGCGATCCTTCAGTTTAGCGGCCACTCCTGTGCCTTTAGTTACAACATCCTCCAGGATGGAATTGAGTTCCAGCACGCAGGCAGGATCGAAGACGCGATGCAGATAGGGGTCGTATTTATGCAGAACATTTCGACCATCAAGCGACGTAATCATCCGCACCATCCAGGGTTCAACCGCCACTCCTCCGCGGGCGAATGTGCCGTAGGCACCGGCCATTTCCAGAGGAGAAACGGCAGCACTGCCTAGAGCCAGAGACAGATTGGAAGGCAGGGGCGATCTTATGCCGGCATCTTGCGCAGCCATAATGATGGGCTGCATACCAATCTGGCGCGCCACTTTTACTGCGCAAACGTTGCGAGACTGATATAGAGCCTGGCGAACCGTTATTTTCCCGAGGAATCTGCCGTCATAGTTTTTCGGAATATAAGTGATGCCACCAATTTGAGGAACTTCAAGCTTGGTGTCATCCAGAAAACTTTCACTGTCGAGCGCACCATTTATGAAAGCAGCAAGATAGACGAACGGTTTGAAAGAAGAGCCAGCTGTGTGAGGATTTGTAGCGCAATTCCACTGGCTTTTCCAGAAATCCCCGGCGCCTCCGACCAACGCTCTTACAGCACCGTTGGAAACAGAACATGCCACTATTGCACCTTCATCAATTCCACGCGGCGCATGATCGATGCCCTTTTGAATGGTGGCTTCGGCAATTCTCTGCGCATCCTGATCCAGGGTCGTGTATACGCGTACCCCACGCCCGATGCGCGTCGTGTCGCCTTCATCAGGTAGTAGAGTTTTTACCATTTCCAAAACATAGGAAATGAAGTAGGGATACTTGTCGAATGGAGCAGTATCGTCGGTGGTGCCCTTGCCGCCGAATCGCAACGGAGTCGTCATCGCAATTTCGTATTGAAGCGGCGAGATGTAGCCGTTTTGAGCCATCATGCCCAGCACTTGCTTCTGTCTTTTCAGTGCGTCGAGCCTGTTGCTAGGATCACCAAGGATCGACGGACTTTTGATCAAACCAGCAATAAACGCGGCTTCCGGCAGTATCAGCTGTGAAGCATGCTTGCCGAAATAGGTCATGCCTGCCTGCTCCACACCCCAGGCGCCGTTGCCGAAGTAGATCTCATTCAAATACGCCTGCAAAATTTGCCACTTGCTGTAGCGGCATTCAATCATGAAAGCCAGCGCAGTTTCCGAAAGCTTGCGAATCAGTGTTCGCCTTTCCCCTTCGTGAAAGAGATTCTTCACCAGCTGCTGAGTAATAGTCGATCCACCCTCGACCATTCTTCCCGCTTTGATATTCGCCAGCATAGCCCTGGTCACGCCGATGAAGCTTACTCCGGCATGTTCGAAGAATTGGCGGTCTTCAACAGCAACTACAGCCTGGGTCATATGACTGGAGACCTGGCTCAAAGGCACGACGCGATGTTTGACACCAGGATTTACAGTCAAAACAAGTTTGTCGTTGCG
>JAYRNY010000328.1:0-2897 GCA_041911975.1 bacterium
ACCCTTAGAAATTTTGGATTAGAACGAATATACCGAAAGAAAGGTTGCAAGTCCGGCGCCCCTCTCTTTGCGGAGTGCTGAATCTTCCAACGCGGAATCCGGGGTAATGATATCTCAGTGAATTGATAACCGTATTAACTGCCGCGCTTTCGTTGCGATGTTTTAGTTGCAAACAAAAAGGCCGAACATCAATTCATTCGGCCTTTCAAATAGGTTGTATCCAGAGTTTACGCTAGTGCTGCAGCCAATGGAGCTGGAGCCTTGATTTGCGCTCTCTCCGTTTCTTCCACAGCTTCTGCTTCGATTGCCCAGACATAAAGGCAGGTATAGAAGGAAGCGCGGATGTAGTTGCACATTGCGGTGACGACTACAACTGTCGACACCCACAGGAATGCAGCCATGAAGAATATCGGCGAGGTTTGCATTTGCAGCGCGTAGGCTCCCAGGAAGCCTGCTGCGCCGCCCATCCAGACAAGTCCGGTAACGGCTTTGCATATCAGTCCGACGCCTACTTCACCGACACCGATGGTGAGCAGATTGCCCTGAGCCATGCGGTCGGCGCGTTTTAGCGCACCCCAGAATGACGTACCTTCAATAACAATTGCGGGCAGGATCAAGTGTCCTGCCAGTGTCCAGAAGACCGCGACAATTCCGGCCAGGAAATCAACTCCAAAGCCCATGCCGCCCGTGCCCCCTTTGCCGCGCAAGCCGCGAGCAATGGTTTTGGCGAGCAATGTAGTGATGCCGAGCATAATCAATGCGGGCAGGCTCTTCAGGACTTCCTGGCAGGCAATGTTCAATTTGCCCGTGCCTGCGCCTTCGGTCAGATGGCAATAGACAAGCGCAGTGGTAACCCCTTCCAGGAAGCGGTTGGTGAGCCACCAGACGGCGACGATCATCATTGCGACGATGCCCATGTCGGTGCCGGCGCCGACCATCTGACCGAAACCACTTGGATCGGTAGGGCCGTTCAGTCCGGTCATCTGCATAAACTGTTCTGGGCTGCCGCTTCTCATCATGTTCTGTCCGGATTGACCCAGGGTCTGCGCGACGCCCTGGACCTGGCTGCCTATTTTGGCATTGCCCTGTACGAACAAAACTATGGCAAAGAAGAAATTGCTTACGACGGTGAGAATCGAAGGCAATAACAGGCGCCAATCTTGCCAGCCCATTTTGATGCTGGCCATAATCATCCTGAAGCCGCGTCCAAACGATTCAAACATGACCTTTTAACCCTCGTGGGGAGTCGCTGAAATGGGCGGAGCCCAAATGGAGCGAGTGGCGGAGTACATTAACTAGTAAGGTAAGAACTAAAGGCCTGATAGACCGTCAATAGTGTAATCAGTTGCCAAGCGAATGTAAAGGGGTTTTGATGAATTTTGGCGCCTGAAGTTCACTTGGACGCATGAAATGCGCCCCTGAAGGCGGTATTTAACCATTATTTTGACGTTTCGGGCACCACTCCGCCCACTTCCAGGTCTTCGGCCTCATAGCAAGAATCAAGCAGCGCCTTGTATTTCTCGGTTATTACTTTGCGCTTAACCTTAAAAGTAGGGGTCAATTCGTCGTTTTCGACTGTAAAGTCGTGTTCTAGAATGACGAATTTTTTGATGCGTTCATAATTGGCTAAAGGCTCGTTCTTGCGTTTAACGACCGCTTCCACCTCGTCTCGGACCTTTGCATGCTGGGTCAAACCGTCCAGGTCGTCTAAGGGCAGTCCGTTGGCTTTAGCAAAAGAGCGCAGCCCGTCACGGCTCAGGGTTATCAATGCGGAGACATATTTGCGCCTGTCGCCATAAACGAGGATATGGCTGATCAGGTTCTCGCCCTTGAAGAGGTTCTCTATGTACTGCGGGGCGACGTGTTTGCCGTTGGACGTGATGATAATGTCCTTCTTACGGTCTTTTATTTTGAGGCGTCCGGAGACGTCGATTTCGCCGATGTCGCCTGTGGAGAACCAGCCGTCCGAAAGTGCGGCCTTTGTGGCTTCCTCATTTTTGTAGTAACCGGCAAATATGGATGGTCCTTTGACCAGAATCTCGCCGTCCTCGGCAATTTTCACTTCCACGCCTGGCATGGGCATGCCGACGGTGCCTGGGTGATTGTCTTCCGGTCTGTTGCAGGCGACCGGTGCGCTGGTTTCGGTCAATCCATAGCCTTCGACAATATTCAATCCAATGATTTCGAAGAATTCTTGCACGTTGGGCGACAGCGGTGCTGCGCCGGAAACCATTACTCTAAGCCGCCCACCGAAGCGCCGTCTGATTCTCGAAAAGACAAGACGGTCTGCCACGCGCAGTTCTGCTTTGAGAATCTGATTGACGATGTGGTCTTCGTGCTTTTGTTGAGCAGCTTTCTTATAACGCAAAGCACGTTTGCCCAGGGCCATTGCCCAGCGAATCAGGTATTGCTGCGGCTTCGGCAGTTTGCGAATTTCGACTTGAATACGCTGATAAGCCTTTTCGTAAAAACGAGGCACGCCATTGAGGACGGTGGGGCGAGTCTCGATCATGTTTTTCGGAACCTGTTCAATGCTTTCGGCAAAAGCGACGACCAGCCCCTCATAAATGGAGATGAACTGTCCGCCTACGCGCTCGTAGACATGTGAAAGAGGCAGGAAAGAGAGAGCAAGATCGTTCTCGTTCAATCCGACCAGAACATGCATTGCCTCACACACAGCCAAGATATTGGAATGAAGCAGCATCGCGCCTTTGGGAATACCGGTCGTTCCTGAAGTGTAGACTATGGTGGCCAGATCGCTCGACTGCAGGTTCTTTATTCGATCGGGCAAGGACTGGGCGTTTTTTCCCAGCTCGATTTCGCCGTGTTCCAGGAGCTGATTCCAGCTCAGAGTCTTGAATCGAGCATCACTTGCCTTAGGCTCGCCGTCGATGAGA
>JAYRNY010000329.1:0-4945 GCA_041911975.1 bacterium
CCGGGCGGAAACAAAAAAACCTCAGTCCTGACCGCCGCCGCTGGTCTTGAAATCTGAGGCTTTTAACCCATCGACAAAGCGCTTGAATTCCTGCGCTTCTTCTTCGTCCTTTTCGTGATCGGCAGCCACCGTGCCGTCGGCAATCACCTGAGCGGAGACCATTATAGGCGCCTTGGCCCTCAATGCCAGAGCAATGGCGTCGGAGGGTCTGGAATCTATGGCCCGGGTCTCTTTCTTGCCGTCCAGGCTCTTGATGAAGATGGTGGCAAAATAAGTATCTGAAGCCAGTTCGTTAATCTCTATATGATCCACCCGAAAGCCCAGGCTGTTTATGGTGTTGAGCAAGAGGTCGTGGGTCATGGGACGGCTTGGTTTATGCTTGCCCAGAGCCCTGGTGATGGAATTTGCCTCGGCCTCGCCAATCCAAATAGGGAGAGCCCGCCTTTTGGTGCTGTCATACAGCACCAGAATAGGCATGTGCGTCTTCTGATCTTGAGCTATTCCAAAGACAAACATTTCAATCATTAAGAAAGACTTCCCTGGCTCGGATCATTCTAAATATGCCCACTTTGCACGAATTTCCACACATCTTGTGTTAAATTCTCTTATCAAAACCTAGGCTGACACTGGCTTCGCGCAGTTTTAAGCCTTTCAAAGCCCCAACCCGAAGCCCCAAAACCAGGCAATAGCGGCACTTTCGCCCGACGAAGCGCGAGCACGGGCAAAACCCTTAGTTCTAAGCAAGTTGACGCACTATAGTCAACATGCATAAACTAATAGCTGTTAGTCGGCCTGGTTTTCAACCGGTGGGCTGACGCAATGTCCTCCTGAACAAGTCCGGGTGGCGGAATTGGTAGACGCGCACGTTTGAGGGGCGTGTGGGCAACCGTGAGGGTTCAAGTCCCTCTCCGGACAGATTTTTTATTGCTTCAAGCACTAGCAGCCATTGCTCAGTCGTCCTGTTATCTAGATCCCTAGGGCGCCAGGTCATCCCCAAAAGCAATGGCCTTTTTCATTAGAAAAATTCATCCAAATCCGGCTTTTGCCGGTCTTTGAGAGGGTCAAGCAATGGGCGTGTTAATGAGACCACAGTGGCCACATACGGTCGAAGACATCCTCAAGTCGCTGGACGGCGTCTGGGGACTGGTCGGCGCCGAAGGCGAAAATGGCAATCTCTACAGGCTGGAAAGAAGCCTGCACGAGCCTCTGACTTATACAATCACTGAATATCGCGGCAAGGAAGAAAGCGATATCCTGCAAAAAGAGACCTTCGACGCCGCCGCTAAAGATCAGGCCGTCAAGGCATTTGCCAAGGCAATCGGCTTCACCGTATAGTCTTCTAAAGACTAAACGGTAAACATGGCAAATCGCTCTCACTATTTAGGCATCATTACTCAGGGCTCTCTTTCGACCGGGCTGGAGATGCGCCTCGACAAAAACCAGTCGGTGGAAGACCTGCGCGTGGGCCGCTTCGTCGTCGTGGAAGGCAAGCGCACCCGCTTTTTCAGCATGCTCACCGATGTTGCTCTTTCCACATCCAACACCAATATTCTGGCCAATCCTCCCGGCAATGACGAATTCATTCTCGAGGTGCTCTCCGGATTTTCCACTTACGGCACCGTGAAGGTGCAACCCATGCTCATGCTCGAATCAGGCGCTCAGGCTGATGATTTTTGCGAGTCGGGATTGCGCCCGGTGAAAACGATTCCCAGTCACTTTTCTCCGGTTTATGAAGCGACCAAGAGCGACTTTGCTCTCGTCTTCGGAGAAGAAGACGAAAGCGACCGCAACAACTCTTACTTTAATGTCGGCAAGCCGCTCAACATGGAGACTCCTATCTGCGTCAATCTGGACAGATTCATCGAGCGCTCCAACGGCATTTTTGGAAAGTCCGGCACCGGCAAGTCGTTTCTCACCCGCATTTTTCTCTGCGGAGTGATAAGCAAAGACATTGCTTCCGTTCTCGTTTTCGACATGCACAACGAATACGGCTGGCAGGCCATGTCGGAAAATAAATCAGCACCTAGAGTAAAAGGACTGAAGCAACTTTTCGGCGGGGACGTGGTCGTATTCAGTCTCGATAAGGAGTCTTCGCGGGCTCGCGGATTGCCTGATGCTCACGAGCTTTACATCGGCTACAACCAGATCGAGATAGAAGATCTCGATTTGCTCAAAGTCGAATTGGCACTGTCGGAAGCGACAGTGGAAAACGCCTATATCGCACGCGAGAAAATGGGAGCCGATTGGATCGCCACTCTTCTCGATATGTCGGGCGAGGAAATTGAGGAGTTCTGCCAGTTCCACAAAGGGCATCCGACGGCACTGAAGACCTTGCAGAGGCGACTCAATACGGTGGTGCAAAAGACACCATATTTGAAGCCGCGGGTGGCCCACAATTACATCGACGAAATCCTCTCTTATATCCAGGCTGGCAAGCATGTCGTCCTGGAATTCGGAAGACAGAACAACTTGCTCTCTTACATGCTTGCCACCAATATCATCACCCGGCGCATACACCAGGAATACGTCCGCCGCTCAGAGGTCTATCAGGCCGATCCGGAGCATGTGGAAGCTCCTCGCAAGCTGATGATCGTCATCGAGGAAGCGCATAAGTTTCTTGCTCCGGCTGTCGCCAAGCAAACCATATTCGGTATTATCGCCCGCGAGATGCGCAAGTACTCGGTCACTTTGCTGATCGTCGATCAAAGGCCATCGGGAATAGACCCTGAGATCTTGAGTCAAATAGGCACGAGAGTGACCGCCTTATTGAACGATGACAAGGACATAGATGCCGTTTTTACAGGCGTTTCAGGCAGCCAGACTTTGCGCACCGTACTGTCACAGCTCGATCCAAAACAGCAGGCTCTGGTGCTTGGCTATGCCGTACCGATGCCGGTCGTCGTCCGCACGCGCGCCTTCGACCAAGAGTTTTACCGAGCAGTTGCGCCTCTTTCAGAACAGATTGCCACCGGCAGCCCCAAGGTTTTGAAAGAAAAGGCAAAACAGGCCCGCGAAGAATTATTCGGACCCTGATTTTCGGGCGAAAAGCCAAAAGCCGTGTACTCCGTTTTCCGGCAGCGGGCTTGATAGAATCTTATAGTAATTACTACATGCCATTGCAAGATCGGTCTTAATACCGGCATGTCGAATGCACCACAACAGGATCAGTTGGAAGACTCGCAAGACAACTACGTAGAAAATAGAGACCCTACGGAATTGGCGATGTGCGTGATCTTGGCGGCCGCTTATCTGGGCCTGGCGAAATTTTGCTGGGCAAAACTGGTGGCGACCGAAAATTGGAAGCTGCTTTTCAATATCGAAGGCTTTTTCGTGACCATCGCCCTGGTCTCTATATTTGTCGGGCTAAGGCCGTATATCAGCCCTTCCAGCCTGCAACTCAGCCGCCATGGCATCAAGTATCGCGGCACTTATTGGCCCCAGCGCAAGACGGTCAACTGGGATCAAGTGGTCCAATTATATATAAGTCCGGAACTGGTCATCGTCATATACAAGCTCACGCAGGACGGCAAGCGTGTCTGGCCCATGTTGATCTCGTCTTTGTATCTGGCCGAGCGCGAGAAGATTCCCAACTCCTTCGTCAAATACTGCCCGATCGAGCCGATTATTATGTCCGGCCCGCATTTGATTTCCCGCATAGCCATTGTTGTTTTGTTCTCCATCGCCCTCATTTGGGTTCTGGAACTGCTGGTCAATCCTACCGGATAACGCTTATTGCGGCTTCGGCATAGCGCGCAGATATTTAACGAGATTGTCCAATTCGATGTCGTTAAGGGTATCTTTGCCCTGCGCCGGCATGACTCCTTTGCCCACGCGAATAAACCGCTTCATTTGATCGTCCGAGGGAAAGTGCTCGTCCATCTTGTCGAGAGCCGGACCCATTCCCTGACGCCCCCGAGGATGGCAAGTGTTACAACTGCGGATAAATACTTGTTCACCGGTCAAGTCTGTAGATTGTGATTGAGCGCGCTCTCTTTCCATCTCTTTGACAGCCTGGATTCGCTTGACCTCTTCGCCCATTGAGCAAGCTGACAAGAGAAAAATCGCCATCAATACTGATGCCGATAACCTTGATGACCGGCTAAAAGCAGACTGTCCAATTGCACGAGCCTGCTTGACAAAATAAATTAACACCTGTTTAACATCCATTGAATTACTGATGGGGACTGACTCTTTGCTATACGGGTCAATTTAGCGCCGATGAAAAGCGAGAAAAATACACACCCTAACGAACTTTTATACCAAATACAATTTAGCCGCGAGGTTAACATCCGGCTTACCTTTGCAGTGTAAAGTAAGTACAGAGGCGCATTATCGCGCACTGGTGACCGACAGATATTTGCAAAATAAACACTATCACCCTCGCAAATATCCACTTGGATCTCGGCACCCACACTACATATCGATTTGGTCCTTTGCGTCTTTGCACTAGAGCGCAGAAGACTGAGAATACGAATCCCGAATCCCGGCAACTCCCTAGAAACGGCGCAATAAAGAATGACACCACAAATTTCCAGAGTAGATCCTCCGACCAAACAAGGTCCGCCTGAGTCCGAAGAACGCATCATCATTCGTGGTGGCAAGCCGTTGAATGGCGAGGTGAGGATATCCGGCGCCAAAAATGCCGTATTGAAAATGATGGCGGCCGCCCTTCTGGCGCCTGGCGTTTCGGTATTGCGCAATGTGCCTAACTTGACCGACGTGCACATGATGGCCGACGTCATCCGCACCCTGGGTGCCAAAGTCACGGTCGGCAAAGACGAAGTTATCATCGACGCAACCGACGTCACCGACTACGAAGCTCCTTATGAGCTGGTCAGCCAGTTGAGAGCATCCTTTGTTGTATTGGGACCGCTCGTCGCTCGTTGCCGTCAAGCAAAAGTCTCCCTACCGGGCGGCTGTGCAATTGGCGAAAGAAGAATTGATC
>JAYRNY010000330.1:0-6759 GCA_041911975.1 bacterium
ATAAAAGTATCCCTACCTGAAGATGAGAGATGTAGCGAAAGTTGGGATAGATTGGGCATAAAAGGAGAGAAATGACTGATTCGCGAAAAGAGCGTATGACTCCTAACTATCAGCCTCAGACAAGACGGTCGCAAGGTCAGCCTGTGCAGCGTAATCGTGCGGTGTATTTGTGCGTTGCAGCTCTGTCGCTTGCTTTGGCGTGTCGAAATGCGATTGCCAGCGAGCAAAGTTCGCCGATTCCTTTTGAACTGCCCAAGCGCGTCGATTTTCTTGTGCCCGACCGCTCTTCAGTCATACCTGAACCGAATCCTCCCGTCGTTCCAGAGCGCAGCCCGCCCGCTGCTTCGAAAGAAACCCCGACTGACGTCCCCAAGAAAAAGTCAAAGAAGGCTCCGAAGTCCAGCCCGCCAGTCGCTAATTCCGCGCCTGCCGCAAGCGAAACTGTGCCTTCGGAACCGGCGCCGAATGCGGCTGTTTCCGCAGCACCAGCTCCTCCAGAACCTGCTTCTGCAGCACCAGCTTCTGCAGAACTTGCTCCTGTAGAACCGGTTTCCGGCTCCACGGGCAAGCGCTACATGTTGCAAGGAAAAACCGAAGTCATCGAATTCAGATTGAGCGAGTTTGACCAATACAAGCAAGGCATGGCTGCGCTCGACAAACGCAATTATGCCGGAGCGGAGGCTTTGTTTAGAGCCGCAGCTGCCAAACTCGACGACGGCTATGAAAAATATCGAGCAGAATGCAATTTCTTCGAAGCAAAATGTTTGATGATGCAAGGAAAAATGGACCAGTCAATGGCTCTTCTCAAATCGGCGATTGCTTTGTTTGATAAACACGACCCGAGCAATCCATACAAGCTAGCGGCTCAAAAACAGATTGGAGACTTGTTGAGCGGAAAGGCGAGAATGGACATTGCAATGCTGCATGCGCAGACCAACTTGCATCAAGCCCGCGTCATTGACGAAAACATCATTTTCTATTCTCGCGTAGCTACCGATGATTCAGATCCGGTTTTACTGCGCTGCGAGAAAGAGGCGATTTCGAGCACTATACATGATTGTTTTGCTGAAATGACTTGTCTTGAAACAGCGGAGTTAGGCTCAAATGTCGGCAACGCAACGGGGCGTTGGCAGCCGCTTTTGGTCAAAGGTGAACCTGCAGCGTTCGAATTCGGAGCCAAGGCGCCGGTGATAAACGTGAAAGTGAATGGGCAGTCAAAAGAAGTGCCCGTCAACCTTCCAATGGTAAACGGGCTCAGAAGAGTTTTGCTGGCGACCGACAAGGAGAAGATTTGCGCGATCGATGTTGATAATAACGACACCTGGCTCCTGCAAATGGAAAACCTTCCGGACGGTACTATTGGACGCGTGCGATGGGCTTTGCTGAGACACGTGAAACAGAAGAGCGCCACCTGGGGCGTCAGTCGCAATGTCCTGAACAAGCCACATCCGACAGGAAACGCCTGGGGCTCGGCGCCACACAACGGTTTTGGCAGCGTGCAAAACGAAAATCCGAGACTTTATAGAAACAGTCAAGGTAGGTACTAAAGCGTTTTCAAGTGCTATTTGCCTGTGCTACCGGTACGTTCTGCAGTCTTTTACCGGTACTACCGGTAAAAAAAACTGATGACAACCTCGTTTGACAGCCCCTGATGTCTGTTTCCAGGCGCGACATACAACTAGTGGTTGTAGCAAAACGGGAATCGTACAACTAATGGTAGTAAACCGCTGATGACAACTCGTTTTTTGGGTGCAGAGTAATGCTAAAGCATATAGTACAGAACCAGACAAAACAAAAGAAGCTGAAAACCGGTTTCGACATTTGCTGCCGAAGCGGTTTTCAGCTCTTTCGCTTGTCCCAGGCGCCGGTGTCGACCAGCTTCCTGAGAGCTTCCGGATGGTCGGTGAAAAGACCGGCAGCGCCCCAATCAAGGAAGCGTCGCATGTCTTTGTCGCTGTTGACCGTCCAGACGAACATCGGAATTCCATGGCGTGCTGCCGCTCTCAGCGTGCGCTTGCTGGACACGGTAAGCCGATTGCGACGCGGAGGCATCTCAATGGCAAAGGCGCGTCTGCGGAAGCGACCGCCAAGACCGAGCTTGGCCAGAGCGATGAAACGCACCAGTTCCGAGCGAGTGTGCCCGGTGGTTAGCTTCGGCTCCAGCTTGCGCATGAGAAGCGCCAGCTTGGTCTTGATGGAGAACAGCTCGATGCTGACACGCTCGAGCGCCTTGAGGCGTCTGAGCGTGGCAATCACCTGCCGAATCATGCGACTGGTGCCGACCTTCACTTCCAGCATGAGGAGCTGCTCAGGCAGTGCGGTGAGCACTTCCTCGAGCGTGGGCACGGTGATGCCCCGTCCTCTGTATGGGAAGGTTTTTCCGCCGTCCAGGGTGAAGGCATAGCCTGCATCCAGCGCCTTTATCTGCGCCAGAGTCAATTCTGCCAAAAGCCCGTGACCGTCGGTGACGCGGTCAACGGAGCCGTCGTGGAAGACAATTACGTGCCCGTCCTTAGTCATTCTCAAGTCGAGTTCGACAATGTCGGAACCCAGCTCGACAGCGCGCAGAAAGGCAGGCAGAGTGTTTTCCGGGTGAGTTCCTGAAGCGCCTCGGTGAGCGATCACCAGAGGACGCCCGCTTGCAGCGAGACGCTCGAAGCGTCCGCCCACGTCATAGATGGGCATAAGGACCTCCTCAGGTCATTGTTCACTTTTGAAATCGCAGCTCAAATCCTGCATATGCGGCAGGAAAAAGAGCCAAAAAGGTGCAAAAGGAGCCAGGGACAGGCAGCCGTTCCGGATTTTGAGTCCAGAGACGGCCGCCTGCCACCAGCCACAGTTGCGAGATGCCGATCTTTAGCGGTTCTGCTCCGCGTCGTCTTCGTCGTCATTGTGCGGTTTCTCGACCGGGGGACAGTCAGAGGGAACGTAGCACACTTCAGAGACCGGCTGAATCACGCGCACGACGCCGGCGATAGCCAGGCCCGCGACGAATCCGCCGATGTGCGCCCAGTACGCGACGCCATCGCTGGCACCGGTAAGAACGCTCGAAAACTGCATGCCGATCCAGAACAGGATGTACCAGTACGCGCGAATCTTCGCGGGCACGGGAACCAGTCCGGTGATTTCGGCCTTGGGCCAGAGCAAGAGATAGCCACCCAGGACACCGGCGATGGCGCCAGAGGCACCGAGCGTCGGAGCCATGCTGGCCGGGTCGGACCAGACATGGGTCAGGGCGGCGAAAATACCGCTGATCAGGTAGAACCCGATGAACTTCCCGTGTCCCAGGCGAGCTTCAAGAGCCCGACCGAAGACGAACAGGTAGAGCATGTTTCCGAGCAGGTGCATCGGACCTGACGGGTCATGCAAGAACATCGAGGTAAACATCGTCCCAACCGCTGCCGCAATTGCCGCAGGATCGCCGCTGGTGAACGCATTCAGGAACGTACTCGGAACCATGAGATACGTCTGAATGAAATGCTGGGCTGAGCCGTTCGAAAGCGCGGAGAGTTCCAGGACATAGGCGACACAGTTGAGCGCGATAATCATGAAGGTTGCCCAGGGGAAGAGCAGACACTTCAGGTTGTCTTTGAGAGGAATCATGTTTTGTCCTCGCTATACCGCGGCACTCCGAATTCTTCAGAGTGCTGCTTCGCTTATGGTTGAGAAAACGCGCGGGTAGGACAGTGGCTATTGGCTAGCGGCACCGGCTTAACCGTGACGAATGGAACGCTTTACTGCTCTGATGGTTACTCACGAAACTCGGCGGCTTTCATCCCGGCACGTAAAGTGCTGATGGGAATACATTCGGGACGAATGGAAAGTGCGAAGGCTGGTGGGTGACCTGTTGAGACAGAGAAGAAAAGCAAGAGCTAGAAACTAAGTGATCAAGGGCAATGATTACAACAACATTTCGAGAGGTAGCGCGCGAGAGCTCATTGTTAAGCGCTGCGAAAAGCGCACAGGGATATGTTTTCAGTAGCCCTAGAAGTGCTTGGCAACCGGGATTCGGCGAAGATCTTGGAACTTGAGCTATGGCGCGGCTGATTCATACTGACAACGGTGTGCCGGTTTGTGCGGGAAGCGTGCCAAAAGGCGCCGATGTCAGTATGTGCGAGCAGGATGCCAATGTGTGCGTTCTTGGTTGTCATTGGGTGGTGCCGGGATGCCAGTAGCTCGACGTAGTTGAACTCGACTCTACAACTAGCTTAGGTTGTTGCCTCTTGTTTCTGTACTTCGATCTTTTTTCGCTCGTCACCACTTCACCTCTCCCCTGTCATTCAAATCTTTCCCCTGATGTAGAGCCTCATTCGGCGACATCTCGGTAGGACTCGTCTTGATGCAGGAGAGATGACAAATAACCTTCTCGAAAGGTGGAGTACTAAATGAACAAACGCGAAATGAAGCGTCTGGCCAAAACCGGTCAGTCGTTCACCAAGCTGCAAATCCTCGGCTCCGCAGAGCAAGTCACCGGGTCCATGATGCTTTTCGAGCACACTACTCGCGAAGCGACGACCAGGTTTTTGCTCGACGTCGGACTGACCGTGGAAAATGACAAAGCGGACTTCCAAAACCGCCTGCCCTCCGGCATCACGCCTGCCGACATCGATTTCATCGTTGTCAGCCACGCCCACATCGACCACTCCGGATACCTGCCCCGCCTCGTCAAGCTCGGCTTCAACGGACCGGTCTACATGACGGGCGCGACGGCGGATTTGCTGGATATCATGCTGCCCGACTCAGGCTTCCTTCAGGAAGAGGCTGCCCGCAAGAACTGCGCGCGTGCCGAACGCCAGAAGGCTAAAGCCGCTGCTGCCACCGCATCCGGTGACAAGCACGCTGTCAGCGAAAGGCCGAAGCGTCTAAGCCGCAGCCGTGCCGCTATTTGCAGCGAGCCACTCTACACGCAGGCTGACGCCAAGCAGAGCTTGACGCTCATCAAGCGCGGTATGAAGCTCAACACGCGTTACCAGCTGGCCCCGGAAGTCGCAGTCACTTTCACGGAAGCCGGACACATTCTCGGCGCTGCCGTCGTCACGCTCGAATTGGGCGCCGGCGCGAAAAAGCGCACCTTCTGCTTCACCGGCAACATCGGTCGCACCGAGATGCCGCTTTTGCAGTCGGTCGCCGCCGTGAAGAGCGCTGATTACGTCATGTCCGAGTCGACATACGGCAATCGCGTTCATGCCAAGCGAGACCGCCTGGAGCTTCTCGCCGAGGTCCTCAACCGCGCCTACGAGCGCGCCAACAAGCCGAGCGCCAAGCACGGCTACGGCGTCATCCTTATCCCGGCCTTCGCGGTCGGACGCGGACAGACGCTGCTTGCCGACATCAGGCAGTTGATGGAAGACGGGCGCCTCCCGCGCATCAAAGTCTTCGTCGACAGCCCCATGATGATTCGCTCGACGGAAGTGCACCGCAAGCACAAGGAGCTGCTCAACGCCGAAACCCAGGCACTCTTTGCCGAGGGTGTCGATCCGTTCCGCACTGCCAGGCAGATTGAGACGATGGAGCGTGCCGACTCTCAAGCGCTCGATGAAGCACAGAATGAGCCGGTGATCATTATCGGTTCGTCCGGCATGGCTGCCGGCGGCCGCATCGTCAATCATCTGAAAGCGCGCCTACCCGGTCGTCAGAACACTGTCGTGTTCGTCGGCTATCAGGGTACCGGCACGCTCGGCAACCAGCTCATCGGCAAGGACGCCCGGCGCAACGTCAATGGCACGACCATCGAGTCTGTCACCCAGAACGTTCGCACCGTGCGCATCTACGGTGAGCCTGTCAAAATCTATGCCACGATCGAGTTCATGTCGGACTATTCCGCTCACGGAGACGTCAACGACATTCTCGGCTGGATGGGCAAATTCCAGCGCAAGCCCAAGCAGGTCTTCCTCGTCCACGGTGATGAAGAAGCCCTGGCTGCGCTGAAGGAGACGATCGAAACGCGTCTCCGCTGGAGCGTCACCGTGCCCCGCGCCCGGGACAGCTTCATCCTGGAGTAACTCGTTTGTAAGCGCGGAGGGCGAAGCGTAGCGAGCCCTCCGCGCGCATCCGACACTCGCTCCGGACGCCTTTGCGCATAGGCTCCAGGCTCGACATAGCCTCGCCTTTCGCGGGCGCCCTTCGCTTGGTTCGTCGGCACTGTAGGGGCGGCAATTATGCTGCCCTTACAGTGACTCTTAAAGCGATTGCTCTGCAGGAAACACACGGCAGCGCATCCATGCGCTGCTAAATAGAAAACTCGCCTGTGCGTTACCAACGCACAGTGCAAATGCATGGAGATCAACCATGAAGTTCGGAAACGTGCTTTTGGTATGGTTCTTGCTGATCCTTTCCGGCGCAGGCGTAATGCTGACCGGTTGGGGACTGGCATTTGCCTTCGCATACAATGTCTTCGTACCGTGGCTCGGCTTCGTTACCCCCGAGTATCACAACCTGGCGTCTTTCCTGAGCGCCTTCCTCTTCGACGGCTTGGGCGCGGCAGTAGTTCTGCTGGGCCTCGTTGCACTGGGATTTGGCGCCACGGCGGTCTATCGCCTGATCAAGCGCCGGTGAAAGAGTAAGACAAAGCTGAGTGGCCTCGAGGGTGTTTCGCTAAAATGCGCACCTTCGAGGCTTACTCTCTTTTTTTGACTTGGGTCTTTTAACTTTGCAGCACCGTGATTATTTCTTGGAGCCGGGCATACTATATGAAAGAGTGGACTACCCCAAAACGACAAATGGTAGGAGGTTTGAGAATGGTATACAAGGAACTTTCTC
>JAYRNY010000331.1:0-2320 GCA_041911975.1 bacterium
AGACTTCATACGATAAGGAGACCGGTGCCTTTAAAAGTTTTGTCCAATTGCGCCCTCAATTCGCTTCCGCTCTCTATCGGTTTTTGACCAAGACCGGGCAAGTACTTCCAGGCAATATTAGCAAGAGCGAGGAATTGCTTCAGTCGCCGACTATAGATGACTGGATGATGATCCTCGAAGATTTTGCTTCGCACAAACTGAAGCTCAGCCACGAAAAGAAGGACCATGAGCTGTACGATCAGTTACGCAGTTCGATGCGCAAGCTTGGCTATGCGATTACCGAGCAAGGGCTGCGCAAGACCGCTTCGCCGATCGATCGCGTGCTGGCTTTCAGCAAGAGTAAGACTCATGCTGTGTGTCGAATACTCGATACGGAATATGCCAGCTTGCAAGATCGTTTGCGTGCTGTTGTCGTTACTGATTTCGAGCGTATGTCGGCGACCTCGGTCAAGTCACTCAAAGGAGTTCTGGACGCGGAGGCCGGTGGTGCGGTTGCTACGTTGAGAACTTTGCTGACAGCGCCTGTTTCGGCACTGTTGAATCCATGCCTCGTGACCGGCTCGCTGGTTCTGGTCGACAGGCGAATCAAAGATCAGTTCATGAAAGTCTTTGACGAGTGTTTGCAGAGAGATGGGCATGATGTGCAGTTGATAGCCGATGATGACCCGCAAGAACCTTTTGTTGAAATCAGTGCGAAAAACGCTTCCTGGCAATCGCGCCTTTATGTAGCCGTAGCAACGGAAATTTTTGAGCTGGGAATTACCAAGTGTTTGGTAGGCACAAGAGGACTATTCGGGGAAGGCTGGGATAGCCAGTCTTTGAATACTCTCATTGATTTGACGACAACCACTTCACCTGTCTCAGTTAAACAATTGCGCGGACGAACTATTCGTATTCATACCAATGATCCTCTGGGTGGCAGAAAGGTCGCTAACAACTGGGATGTGATTTGTATCGCTCCGGCACTTGAAAAAGGGCTCAACGACTACCAGCGGTTCGTTCGCAAGCATGATGGCTATTATGGAATTGCCGATGATGGACAAATCGAATGTGGTGTCGGTCATGTTCACCCGTCATTTTCCGAGTTGACTCCGGCTGAGGTTTTCGCATCGGCAGTCGATCTGAATAACGAAATGCTGAAACGAGCGCTTGTCAGAGATCAAATATACGATCTTTGGAAAGTGGGCAAGCCTTATCACAACCGTACTTTAGGCTGTGTCGAACTGACGGCTCTGAGGAAGTTGAATCTGACCCCTGCACATTTGAGACGCAATGCCTGTTACAAAGATCATGCCAGAGAAATGCGTGCCGCATTGAGCGGTATCTATGTGGAGCACGCCGCGATGGGTGCATTCACTGCGGCTGTCGTAGGTTGCGGTGCCGCCTTCTGGGGCGCTCCGGTTTTGCTCTCGCTTTTGCCCTTCGCGGCGGCAATGTTCTTTGCTTTTAAACGCCACAAGTCACTTTTCACGAAGTTTCAGGAGCAGGTTTGTGAGCCAGGAACTGTCGAGTCTTCGCTGAACGATATGGCGGTGGCGCTCCTGTCGTCTTTGAAACGGGTGCGGCAATTGCCAAAGTATATAGAGAGCGAAAGCATAAAGATTTCGCAGCGCTCCGACGGCAGCTACAGGGTGTTTCTCGACGATGTCGAGGCCGGGCATTCGAAAGTATATGCCTCAGCCTTCAAAGAGATGATGTCTCCGGTCGTCGGTCAGCCTTATTTGATTCCCAAGTACGAGTTCGCTCTTCCTTACGTGGATGGTGATAGACAGTCGAAAGATTCTCAAAAGCGCAAGCGCATTTTCTTCAAGAGTTATTTGAGAGGCAATGCACAACCGCGCATCGCTACGTATCACGTTGTGCCGAAAATTCTGGCGCGCTCGAAAAAAGGACGCGATGCATTTCAGGATTCATGGAATAAATATGTCAGCCCTGGATTTATCGTGGAGACCGAAGCGAAGCCTGAGCTTTTGCAAAAATACTTTGGTATGGGTCCGAGTTTGGCTGAGCGACTGTTATGGGAGTAAGTGTACGAGTTAGCGGACTGAGGGCGGCGGCAGTGCTTGCCGTCTTGTTCTTTGCGTGCGCCCAATCTGATGCGGCGAAAGAATCTAAAGAATCTTTTTCCTCGGCAGTAGAAAAAGGAGAGTATCTACTTTCGAGGGGCGACATTGATGGCGCTATCGGTGCGTTTGAGAACGCCTGCCAACTGCGTCAGGACGCCTGTGAGATTCATCTCAATTTGATTAGTCTCTACTTCAAGAAGAATCGTCTGGATAAAGCCATAACCGAATGCCAGAAAGTGCTCGAATTGAGACCG
>JAYRNY010000332.1:0-13496 GCA_041911975.1 bacterium
CGCAGGCCAAGCCGAACAACACATCTCACATCCTCTTTAGAACCACATCCCGACAATCCTCTATGCCCGACCATCCAGAGAGTTAAGCCGGCCGCGGTTTACGCCAGTTTCGCAATTCAGACACCTCTTGAAAACGGGAACTATTGCAAAGGGCAAAAAGAAAAAAATTTAGATTATTTCGTCCGAAATGGCGCTTTGATCGGCATGCCATTAGTAGGCCGCAGCCGAACTTAGGAATAGAATTCACCGCAACTCTACAATTGGAGGTCGCACAGATGAGCGGATCGTTTGAACGCAGGCTGGATGGCTCTATTTCGTTGGCACTCAGCGGAGACCTTCAATTTAGAAACCGGCCTGGGGCATCGCCGCCGACGCCGCCGAATTCTTACTCAGGGCTTTCGAGAGCTGAAAAGAAGAGACTGATCACAGAGCTTCAAGAGAAGCTCAATGGATTGGCATCGGATGTTGCTGAAAACAGCACATACTGCATGTTGCTTCTTGATGAACTCAGCCAGTACCAAAATCACGAGCACGAGCAGGCAACATATGGTCCTGTGACCAGAGATGAAGCGATCAGGCACACGCAGCATCTCGTGGACAAGGCTCGCGTCAAAATCGTCAGCCTCAATCAGCAGATTGCTTGCCTCGAAGAGCAACGCGATGACATCATCGCCGCCTACGAAGAAAGCATTGCTTACGACGAAGTAGCGGTTTCGTAAAACTTTCGAACGGGCGGCAGTAATGCCGCCTCTCTCGTAATGCAGGGTCGACGCATGGCGTCGACCGTACGTTAGTCTCTGTATTTGAGCGCGGTTTCAATGCGCTCTTTTACCGATGGATGCGAATAAAGTGTAATTACTGCCCAGGTGGGTGGGTCCATGTCGTCCAGATTGGCTTTTGCAAATGTCGAAAGCTGCCGGGCGAATGCTTCAGGATCGCCAGTCAGCGCCAACGCCTGCTGGTCTGCCTGGCGTTCGAATTGCCTGGAGAAGTAATTCTCCACGGGCAGGAAAGCGAACTTGCCGGTTAGAACAATCAACAGCGACAGTGCGATTACCGGCAAATCATCCATCTTGCTGATATGCCAGATTGCAGGCAATCGCGGTATTAAAAGTGGTGCTAAGTATTGCGCCAGAATGGGACTGCACAGGAGCCATCCGCAATGCAGCAAAAGACTCACACTGAGGTGATTCAGCTTGATGTGCGATATTTCGTGGGCAATCATGGCCTCGATTTCGTCGGCGCTCAATGTATTCACAACCGATTCATAGAGAATGAAACGAGAACTGGGTCCGGCGCCGGTTGCGTATGCGTTCAGTTTCTTCGTCTCGGGTACGTTCTCTACAAGAACTTTTGCGCCTTGCAACTCGGCGTTTTTGAATACCTTGTCCACTCGTTCCTGCACATCGGGTCTCTCGAGCGGCTTTAGATAACCACTGTTCTGCTCGACAAAGTAAGGCATGACCAGCATTTGAACGGCATAGAATGAGGCCAGCAGAAGTCCCGTCTGATAGCCCCAGTAGCGCGGAAAGCGCTTGGCAAACACCATCCAGAGCGCAATCATTGGTATGGTCGTTACCGCGCCGGTGAGAAACTCCATGAACTTCTGCACCATGTAAGAAAAAGATGTATTGCCCGACAGCCCATAGAACTTCTCCGGACAGTATTCGAGTAAAACCTTGATGGGCAGCGACAAGACGAACATAAATAGAAGAAGAAAGAGAACGTAAGTGGCCGCTCTGACGAATTGCATTTGACTGTCCTTCTCCACGAGTCTGGCAAGTTGAGCAGCAAGACCGCTTTGAAGAAAAACGAATGCCAGCCCGATCTGCCAGACGGAAGCGCACAGAACAGCAAAGATCTGAATCAGAGTGTAGTCTTTCATTGCCTGGCTTGACTGGGTCAATTCAGCAATGTTGAGACTCAATGTTTCACCGCAGATTCAAGTGGGGCGACTGCCGGAGCAGCCATTCATCAGTGCGTTTCAGCCGGTCCGGGGGCAAAAGCTGGTTTTGGTTCGTAGGGCGAATATCTAGCGCGCGTTGCCGGTGCCGAAGGTACAACCAAAGTGGAGGTACCAGCAGCAGGGGCGGGACTTGGAGCCGGTACAGGAGAAAGAGCCGGCGCAACAGCGGGCTCTGGTGCTGCAGCCGGTGCTTCCTTGGCCGGTTCAGGAGCTGTTGTTACGGACGGTGCCGTCGCAGGAACAGTAGAAGGGGTCGCAACCGAAGTATCAGTCTTGCCTTTTTCCGGCTGAGACAATTCCGCCGGCTTAGCTACAACCGCATCATTAGCTGGTTTTTGTTCGTCGGAGCCGAGTTTCAAGCCGGGCAGCAACAATGGAGTACTGTCACCTTCTTTGGCAAGTTTTGAGTCGTCCTTATCTTCTTTCTCTTCTTCAGGCGAAGGAGTAATGAGAGTACCGGCCGGAGTCGGAATAGCAACGTAGTACGCTTTCATGTATTCCTTCCAGATTTTCGCCATGACGACGCCGCCCGTCACGTTGTGTCCGGCAATCGGCTTGTTCTCGTCGTTTCCACCCCATACGGCAGTGACGAGGTCCGGTGTAAAACCGATAAACCAGATATCCTTGCCTTCATCCGCAGTGCCTGTTTTTCCGCCGACCGGGCGATCGTCCAGCTTGGCGCCTGTGCCGGTTCCGTATTTGACCACGTCTTGAAGGACATCAACAAGCTTGGCCACGGGCTGCATGTTGAACACTTTGTCGTATTTGCCTTCGAACACTTGAATGACCTGCCCACGGTTGTTCTCGATGCGGCGCAACAATTGAGGTTTTATCGAAACACCGCCGCGAACGAAAGTGGAATACGCAGCGGCCATGTCGAGCGGCGACACGGCGGAGCTACCTAATGCCAGGGAAAGGTTGGGATCAAGTTTTGAAGTGACGCCTGCCAGCCTGGCTGTTTCTACGATACTCTCCATGCCTGCTTCACGAGCAATTTTCACAGCCGGGACGTTACGGGAAAGCGCCAGGGCCTTGCGCACTGGAATCTTACCCATAAACTTGTGGTCGAAATTCTTGGGAGCGTAATCCGGCAATCCCCATGGTTGTTTCACCACCAGTGGTGAATCGTCGACGATGGAATCCGGGTTACAGACGCCCTTTATGAAGGCGGTCAGGTAAACGCACGGTTTGAATGACGAGCCGGCAGTGTGGGGGTTGGTGGCGCGGTTGAACTGGTTTTTCCAGAAATTTCCCACACCTCCGACCATGGCGATGACAGCGCCGTCGCGCACCTGGATTGACACAAGAGCAGCTTGAGAGACGCCCTTTGGAGCTTTCTTGATCTGCTCGTTGAGAGTTTTCTCTGCCACATCCTGAGCTTTGGGATCGAGGTTTGTATAGACGCGCAACCCCTGCTTGCGCATCTCAGCCTGGCTGAATTCACTGCGCAGAATTTCCAGAACCTGGGCAATGTAGTAAGGATATTTTTGCAGCGGGCTGATGCCGCGTTTGAAAGTAAGCTTCTCAGCCTTGGCAGTTTTTGCCTGAGCTTGAGTTATATAGCCGTATTCGGCCATCTTGTCGACAATTTCTTTTTGGCGCTCGAAGGCTTCCTGGCGATGCTCTTTCGAGCCCAGCTCCGATGGTGCCTTTACCAAACCGGCTAGAAAAGCTGACTGTGCCAGAGTCAGATTGGCGGCAGAGCGATCGAAATAGCGCGAGGCCGCGCGTTCTATGCCATATGCGTTGTTTCCGAAATAAACCTGATTGAGGTACATCTCAAGGATGCGCTCTTTCGGATATTTGCTTTCCAGTGAATTGGCCAGATACGCTTCTTTGATTTTTCTGTCGAAGGTGCGCATGCCTTCCGTGAAAAACAGATTCTTCACGAGCTGCTGAGTAATTGTCGAGCCGCCTTCTTTGACGCGTCCGGCTTGCACGTTGACCAGTGACGCGCGGATGATGGACATGTAATTGACGCCATGGTGCTCGTAGAAGTGGTGATCCTCGGCGGCCAGCATGGCTTGCTGCATTTGCTTGGAGACCTGATTGAGAGGAATGACGCGCCTGTCTTCGTCACCTTCCACGGTGCAAACCATGTGATCGTTGCGATCGAAAACTTGAATCGCTTCAATCGGCTCGTACCGTTCCACAAGTGTGATATCCGGCAAATCCTGTAATTGGCGGAAGAGCGACGCGCCAAAATATCCGATACCGATGGCACCACAGACGAGGACAGTAAAGAACATCAGGCGCGTGCTTCGTCCCAGAAAGCGGCCGAAACCCCCTTGCCCTTTACCCTTCGCCTTAGACCGGCGCGTTGCCAATTTGTCCCCTCACAATCCCCGGAAGTAATGACCCGAAAAACTTTGGGCCGTCTTTTGCTTGCCTAAGTTTCCACATCTTCCTGGCTGTAATTATAACTATGTAGACAAGAATCAGCCTATTTAGTAAAGAATCCGCAGGCATGGCTCGGATGGGTTGATTGTGGGGGAGCATTGCAGGCGCCCTGGAAATTTTGGACGCAGGCGAAAGCGGCCCAGCGCCACAAGAAAATGGGGGCGCATTAAATGCGCCCCCACAATCTTTACCATTTCCACATGAGGGCGATGCATGGCATCGCACCTACAACCAATCTAAGCTCTGGGGTGGGTGTTCATATAGACCTTGCGCAGACGATCCATCGTCACGTGCGTATAAATTTGCGTCGTGCTGATGGTTGTGTGTCCGAGAAGATCTTGCACCACTCTCAAGTCTGCTCCGCCTTCGAGCAAGTGCGTTGCAAACGTGTGTCTCAGTGTATGCGGCGTGATCGGCTTGTTGATGCCGGCTTTGCGAGCATACTTGAGAACGATGCGGTGCACTGAGCGAGCCGAGAGTTTCGTAGCTTGACGGCTGACGAAGAGCGGATGATCGGGCTGAGCAATGCGCCCGCCGGCCAAACGGCTCCAGTGATTAGCCAGGTACTGAGTCAGCCACTGCGCTGCGCTTTGATTGAGAAGAACGACACGCTCTTTGGAGCCTTTGCCGATCACTCTCATTTCCATTTGCGCCGGATCCCAGTCTTTGACGCGCAGGCTGCAGAGTTCGCTTACGCGCATGCCGGTCGCATAGAGAACTTCCATGAGTGCTCTGTCGCGAATACCGAGCGAAGACTGATCGGGTGCTTGCAGAAGTCTGGAGACTTCTTCTCTGTCCAGGCAGGCAGGAAGCCGTCTGGCCAGTTTTGGTCCGCGCACCATTTTGGACGGATCTTCTTCGATCAAATGTTCGCGGCGCAGATAGCGATAGAAGCTGCGAATCGCGGAGATCTTACGAGCCACTGTCGGGCGGCTGTAATGCTCTTGCATCTGACGAATATAAGCTTTGAGCTTTTCTACTTCAGGAGAAGCAGAAGATTCGATGTCATCGCCACTTCCTTCAGCAGGAGTGCTCTCATCAGTTTGATGAGATTCACGAGATTCAACCACTGCCGAAGCAGCATTGGTTTCGCTCACGTCCGCTGTTAGTAATTGCCGAAGATCATTGAGATAAGCTCTGATCGTATTAGAGGAGTAGTTTCTTTCTACTTCCAAGTAGCCTGCAAATTGGTCGAGCCAGGCTAAAGCTCCTGTTTGAGAATTCACGAAGACCGACTTTCTAGAATAAAACGCCAAGTTCCAATAACTAATTATGGGTGGCGGCTAATCTTTGTAAAGCCCCCACCTGTGGAATTTTTCGGATTGCGAATCGTCACCTCTCTTGACAATTTCGCTTGACAATACCGGGGACGCGTAGGAATCGAACCCACCCAGGACAGCGTTTATCTGCCCCACAACGGTTTTGAAGACCGCACGCTACACCAGCAGCGCTCCATCCCCAAAATCAATCATACAGGCAAGCAGTTATCAATATGCAGCCTATATTGTCCAAATAGAAGCCGCATGATCACTAGCTCTTGCAAATTTATCGCCATACTTGCAACAGAGCCCGTTTTATCAGATCAGCCCGCTGTGCCGCTGCGATCATACGACCTCGTATAACAGCAGGATCTCAATCGATCATTTCCGGCAATCTGAGCGTTTTTTCACCCCAAGACAAGCGGTTACTACAAAGTCGCAATATGGTTAGGCAGAATTAATCAAATTTTGAATACGTTGTTGCGACTGACTCCGGCATTATTAGACAGAGTTAACTCGACAAAACCCCAAAGGGGTCACTTCAACATTCACAACAATTCGTTTGACAATACAATTAGTAGCTACGTATAGTTGCAAATTCCGGTTTGCGCTCACGTACCAACGTCGCATTGGTCTGTGCGAGCAAATCGCCGTGCTTGCATATTGTCAATGGTCCCCGACCAAGAACCCAGAGGTAATCGATGGCTTTAGAGTTAACGGAGCGCGTCAAGACCTTCGGGGTCGGCAGCTCACGCATCGCCGACTTGCCCGATTTGGCAGAAATTCAAAAGAGTTCGTTCAAGTGGTTTATCGATGAGGGTCTCGGAGAAGAGCTTCGAGCATTCAGCCCCATCAAGGACTACACGGGCAAACTTGAGCTCCACTTCTTGACGAATTACACATTCGAAGATCACACAGAGCCTAATAAGCCAAAGACACCCGAAGAAGCCAGAGAGCTCGACGCCAGCTTCACCAAGAAGCTGCGTATTCAAATGCGCCTGGTCAACCGCGAAATCGGTGAAATCAAGGAGCAAGAAATCTACGTCGGTGACATCCCGATGATGACCGACCGAGGAACATTCATTATTAATGGCGCCGAGCGCGTCATTGTTTCGCAAATTGTCAGAAGCCCCGGCATCTATTACAAGCGCGAAATCGACACCAACGGTAAGCGTACGTTCTCCGCTACGCTCATCCCCAACCGTGGCGCCTGGCTGAAGTTCGAAACAGACGTCAATGACGTCATCTACGTCAAAATCGACAAGAACAGAAAGCTCCCGGCAACCACACTGCTGAGAGCATTGGGCTATTCGGACTCCGAAATGGAATCCCTATTCCGCCACCGCGACTTCCTCAAGAAGACCTTGGAAAAGGACAACACCAAGTCCAGAGAAGATTCATTGATCGAAGTCTACAGAAAGCTGCGTCCGGGCGACCCGCCGTCTGTAGCCGGTGGACAGTCGATCATCGACAGCCGCTTCTTCGACGACAAGCGCTACGACTTGGGTAAAGTCGGCCGCTATAAGTTGAATAAGAAGCTCACACTTTCAGTACCTGAGCAACAACGCACACTGACCCGCGAAGATATCGTGGCTGCAGTGGACTATTTGATCGGCTTGCACTACGACGACGGTCAGGTCGATGACATCGACCACCTCGGCAACCGCCGCATCAGATCAGTAGGCGAACTTCTGCAGAACCAGTTCCGTATCGGTTTGACACGTCTGGAAAGAATCGTTCGTGAGCGTATGACATTGCAAGATGTCGACACTCTCACACCGGCAAACCTGCTCAACACCAAGCCTCTGGTTGCTGCCATCCGCGAATTCTTCGGATCGTCCCAGTTGTCTCAGTTCATGGACCAGACCAATCCTCTGGCAGAACTGACACACAAGCGCAGACTATCTGCACTTGGACCGGGCGGTTTGTCGAGAGAAAGAGCCGGATTCGCGGTACGCGACATTCACCCCAGCCACTACGGACGTATCTGCCCGGTAGAAACACCGGAAGGTCCGAACGCAGGTCTTATCGGATCGCTGGCAACTCATGCCCGCGTCAACGAATATGGATTCATTGAAACTCCATATAGAAGAGTTGAAGGCGGCAAGGTTACTGATGCAATTCACTACCTCACTGCTGATGAAGAAGACAAATATCGTGTAGCACCGGGCGATGTGCCGGTGAAAGACAACGGTGATTTCGTTCATCCCCTGGTGCCGGTGCGCTACAAAGCCGAATTCGAAGAAACTCCTCCGGAGCAAGTCGACTATGTCGGCGTGTCACCGATTCAGATTGTTTCTGTTGGAACGGCGCTTATCCCATTCCTCGAGCACGACGATGCAAACCGCGCCTTGATGGGCTCGAACATGCAACGTCAATCAGTGCCGCTCATTCAAACCGAACGTGCTTACGTCACGACCGGTATTGAAAAGCAGTCGGCAAAAGACTCCGGCATGGTTGTTGTGGCAGACATCGAAGGCAAAGTCGAATACGTTTCGGCAACAGCCATTCACGTCAGAACCAAGGACAAGAGACTGGTCAAGTACAGACTGGCTAAGTTCCAGCGTTCCAACCAAGACACCTGCTTGAACCAGAAGCCGATTGTTGAAGTCGGCGACAACATCAAGCCGGGCATGGTCATCGCCGACGGTGCCGCCACCAAGCGTGGTGAACTGGCGGTAGGGCGCAACCTGCTCGTCGCTTTCATGCCATGGGAAGGCTACAACTTTGAGGACGCAATCCTTATAAGCCAACGCCTCGTTTTCGATGACGTGATGACTTCAATCCACATTGAAAAGCTGGAGATCGATGCTCGTTCGACGAAACTCGGTCCGGAAGAAATCACCCGCGAAGTGCCCAACGTTTCGGAAGAATCGCTGCGCCACTTGGACGAAAACGGCATCGTTAGAATCGGTTCGCGTGTTTATCCTGACGACATCCTGGTCGGCAAGATCACACCGAAAGGCGAATCCGAGCACCCGCCGGAAGAAAAACTCTTGCGCGCCATCTTCGGTGAAAAAGCAAGAGACGTTCGCGACAACTCGCTGCGCGTTCCGCACGGTGAAGGCGGCCGCGTCGTAGGCGTGAAAGTGTTCGACCGCGAAAAAGGTGATGAGCTTCCGCCTGTCGCCAATAAAGTGGTTCGTGTTTATATCGCCCAAAAGCGCAAGATCTCTGTTGGAGACAAAGTAGCAGGACGTCACGGCAACAAGGGTATTGTCGCCAAGATTCTGCCTACTGAAGACATGCCGTTCCTGCCGGACGGTACACCGGTCGACATCGTGCTCAACCCGCTTGGTGTGCCGAGCCGTATGAATGTCGGACAGACATTCGAAACATTGCTCGGACTGGCTGCCATGCTCACCGGACTGCACTACGAAGTGCCGCCCTTTGACGAAATGCACGCCAAAGAAGCATCATCGGCTCTCGTTCATGACGAGATCAAGAAGGGCAAGAAGCAGACTGATTCGATGTGGGTCGGAGATGACGGAAAAGTCATCCTCTCTGACGGACGCACGGGCGATCCTTTCGACAACCCGGTCACCGTCGGCAAGATCTACATGATGAAACTGGTTCACCTTGTAGACGACAAGATTCACGCACGTTCGACTGGTCCCTACTCGCTGGTTACGCAACAGCCTCTGGGCGGTAAAGCGCAATTCGGCGGGCAGCGTCTCGGAGAAATGGAGTGCTGGGCACTCGAAGCCTTCGGCGCCTCCTACTCTCTGCAAGAGATGTTGACCATCAAGTCGGACGACGTAAACGGTCGCTCCAAAGCCTACGAGTCAATCGTTAAGGGCGAAAACCTCAAGCGTCCCGGCATTCCTGAATCGTTCAAGGTGCTTGTACGCGAACTGCAATCCATCGGTCTCGACGTTTCCGTCGCCAAGCGCACTCGCGAAGGCGGTGAAATCGAAGTCGACCTGATGACTGAAGTAGAAGAAGTACGCCCACGCGGCATGCGCCGCATGAGCCCATTCGGCGAGATCGGCATCGAGTCCGAGCTGGCTGAACTCAGACAGCAGTCAGTTCCGCAAGGCGCTGTTGTAGCTGTATCGGAAGGCGACGACGAATTCGGCGACGAAGGCGGCGGCGACTCCGAATCTGAAGGCAGCTCGGAAGGCACTTCCAGCTTGATGCAAAACGTTGTTGCTGCCCTCGGCGGCGGCGACGACACTGCAGCCGCAGCTGGAGCAGACGATGAAGCTGCAGATGATGAAGGCGCGGATGACGACTTCTAAATAACTTAAATGGAACGTTCTGAATGCCGAGACTGTTCTAAACAGGCATTCGAACATTCGGAACGTTCCTTCGAGTTTGTTTCCTTATATATAAAGGAAACGCTCTCGATGCTCCTCGCAATTGCGAAACACTGGCCACACACAAGACAGGGCTGACGAGCCCAATGTTCTGGAGGTCTTCCGGGTATTATGCCTACAAGTATTGATCGGTTTGACTACATCAAGATCGGGGTTGCCTCTCCTGAGCGCATCCTGAGTTGGTCTCACGGCGAAGTGACCAAGCCTGAGACAATCAACTATAGAACTCTCAAACCGGAAAAAGACGGTCTTTTCTGCGAACGTATTTTCGGACCATCGAAAGATTGGGAATGCTATTGCGGTAAGTACAAACGCGTCAGACACCGTGGTATCACTTGCGAACGTTGCGGCGTTGAAGTCACCGACTCCAAAGTGCGCCGTCACCGCATGGGCCACATCAAGCTGGCATCGCCCGTTACGCACATCTGGTTCCTCAAGGGCATCCCGAGCTATATCGGCTTGCTGCTCGATCAACCACTGCGCGACCTGGAACAAGTCGTTTATTTCAACGCTTACATCGTGACAAACCAGGGCAATTCCCCTGACTTGCACAAGTATCAACTTCTTTCCGAAGAAGAATACGAGCGTTTGATCGAAGACCAGAATGTCCAGTTCGACGTGGGCATCGGCGCTGAAGCCATCAAACAACTTTTGAATGAAATCGCCCGCCCGGTTTATGAAAGACCGGACAACAAGGACGACAGAGGCAGACTGCTCGAATTGCCCGGACTGCGCGAATTGTCCAAGCAATTGAGAGACGAGCTGGCATCAGCTTCCGGCTCTCAGCAAAAACGCGCCAAGATCATCAAGAGACTGCGTTTGGTTGAGGCTCTCCTCAACTCGCACACCGACCCGACCTGGGTTGTTCTCGATGTTCTGCCGGTAACACCGCCCGACCTGCGCCCGATGGTTCAGTTGGACGGGGGACGTTTTGCAACATCCGACTTGAACGATCTTTATAGAAGGGTGATCAACCGCAACAACCGTCTGGCGCGTTTGCTCGAAATGGGCGCACCGGAAATCATCGTCCGCAACGAAAAGCGCATGCTTCAAGAAGCAGTCGACGCGCTCATCGACAACGGCCGCCGCGGTCGTGTCGTAGTCGGACCGAACAATCGTCCGCTCAAATCGTTGTCCAACATCATCGAAGGCAAGCAAGGCCGCTTCCGTCAAAACCTGCTCGGTAAGCGCGTTGACTACTCCGGCCGTTCCGTTATCGTCGTCGGTCCGACATTGAAATTGCATCAATGCGGTCTGCCGCGCGAAATGGCGCTGGAACTCTTCAAGCCGTTCGTCATCAATAAATTGATCGAACGTCAAATCGTTCAAAACATCAAATCAGCTAAGAAGCAGATTGAAAAAGGCTCGGCAGTTGTCTGGGAAATCCTGGAAGAAGTAATTCAAGGACACCCGGTACTGCTCAACCGCGCTCCTACATTGCATAGATTGGGCATCCAGGCATTCGAACCGGTACTGGTCGAAGGCCGCGCTATCCAATTGCACCCGCTCGTCTGCTCGGCATTCAACGCCGACTTCGACGGCGACCAAATGGCTGTTCACGTTCCATTGTCTGTTGAAGCACAAGCTGAAGCACACATGCTCATGCTCGCTTCCAACAACGTCATGCTTCCGGCAACCGGCAAGCCGACTATCACACCGACCCAAGACATGGTTCTCGGCATCTATTACCTGACTATCGAAAAGCCAGGTTCGGATGATCCGACGAAGTGCCGCGGCGCGGGTATGCGTTTCGTCAGTCTTGCTGATGCGCGCTCCGCGTATGAAGCCGGTGTTGTCGATCTGCACGCCAAAATCAAAGTGCGCGATCGCGAAGGCGGCGGCAAGACAATTGAAACGACGCCCGGACGCATCATCTTCAATGAAGTTGTGCGCAGCGCGATCGCTTCGGTCAACTAATTATTGGGAGTCGCCGTCAAGGCGACTCCCTGAAAGAACCTCAAAATTACGCTAACCAAACCAAAGCACTAAAGAGGAACCCATGGTTACGACGCCTAAAAAAGAAGAAGTAATGGAGTTCATCAACGAGACAGTGGACAAGAAGAAGCTCGGCAAATTGCTGGCTACTGTCTACGAGAAGTACGGCACGGCACGCACCGCCGAGCTGGCCAACTCGCTGAAAGATTTGGGATTCCAGTTCGCCACCAAAGCCGGCGTTACGATCTCAATTGACGACCTCGATGTTCCGGAAGCAAAACGCGGACTGATTTCGTCTGCAGAAAAGGAAATCGAAGCGGCACAAAGACGCTACGAGCGCGGCGAAATCACGGAAGTCGAACGCTACAACAAAGTTATCGATACCTGGTCTGCCACCACCGACCAATTGACCAAAGAAGTGGTCGACAATTTCGATCGCCTCAATCCTGTATACATGATGGCTTTCTCCGGCGCCCGGGGTAACATCTCACAGGTCCGTCAGCTCGTCGGTATGCGGGGCTTGATGGCTGACTCTCAAGGTCAGATCATCGACTTGCCGATTAAGGCAAACTTCCGCGAAGGCTTGAACGTAACCGAGTACATCATCTCCTCTTACGGCGCCAGAAAAGGTCTTGTAGATACAGCGCTCAAAACAGCCGACTCTGGTTATTTGACCCGCCGTCTGGTTGACGTCGCTCAAGACGTTATCGTGCGTGATTTGGACTGCGGAACAATTCGCGGTATCGACATGCACGCCATCAAAGAAGGCGACAAAGAAATGGTCAGCCTGGAAGAGCGCGTAGTCGGTCGCTGCGTTTCTATAGACGTTGTCGATACGGAAACAGGCGAAGTCATTGCTAAAGGCGGCGAGTCCATCAGCGTCAATTGGGCAAAAGAACACGCCAAAGCTCTCAAGAAGCAGCCGTTTGTCAAAGTGCGCTCACCGCTCACTTGCGAATCGCAATACGGCGTTTGCCAGAAGTGCTACGGCTATTCGATGACCAGCAAGCGTCAAGTAGACGTCGGCGAAGCCATCGGCATCATCGCCGCTCAGTCCATCGGGGAGCCTGGAACACAGCTCACCATGAGAACATTCCACACCGGCGGCGCCGTCGCCGGCGGATCTTCCCGTGTACAGGTCAAAGCACCGCTCACCGGAACGCTCTCATTCAAGATTCCTTGCAAATCGGTGCGCACCGCTTACGGTGACATCGTGGAGCAAACCACTCGCGAAGGCGCCATCAAGTTCGCCAACGAGAAGAAGGAAGACTCCGCCAACTTGCCTGTAGGCGCGTTGCTCATGGTGCCGTCCGGTTCGGAAGTTTCCGCCGGTCAGGTCATCGCCGAGTACGACCCGCCGGGCATGAAGAAGAACTTGACCGAACGCGCGACAAAAGATATCACCGCAGACATCTCCGGTCGTGTCGCATTCGCAGGCTTCCAGGCCGACGAAAAACGCGACCGTCAGGGCAACATTTCGCGCACAGCCAACCGCGCCGGTATCATCTGGGTACTGGAAGGCGACGTATACAACTTGCCGTCCGGCGCTCACGTAGTCGTCAAAGACGGACAAGACGTAAATGCGCATGATGTTCTTGCCGAAATCCAAATCACCAC
>JAYRNY010000333.1:0-2877 GCA_041911975.1 bacterium
AAAACTAGAGCGACGCGAGCGTCTAAGGGAAGAGGCAATTGCTCAAGCGAGAAGATTAGCTAGCGAGGCAGAGCAAGCTCACGTTGTAGCACAACAAATTGACCGCATTTTAAGTGAGCGCGAAGGATTGAAAGCTGACAAGTTGCGTGCTGCAGCTGCTCAAGCAGCCGTTAATAGACCAGCACTTTTACCAGTCAATCGCCCGGTCAAAGATAAATGGGCTCTTGTAGTTGGCATCAGCAAATTCAAGAACCCCAAATACAATTTGCGATTTGCCGCAAAAGATGCAACAGACTTTGCGAATTTTCTAGTTCGAGATGCGGGCTTTAGAAAGGATCATGTCCGTATTCTCCTAGACGACAATGCTTCAAGAAGAAATATTATGTCCTCGTTCGGCAGCAAATGGTTGCCTAGTGTCATACAACCCGATGACCTCGCTGTTGTGTACATCTCGACTCATGGCACGCCAGCCCATAAGGACCAGGGCGCCAAGAATTATATCGTTGCCTTCGATACAGAAGCTGATGACCCGTATGCCACTGGAGTAGACATGGAGGAAGTTTATCGACGCCTTACCACTGATGTGAAGAGTGACCGCGTGCTAATCGTTATGGACACTTGCTTCAGCGGTGGTAGTATCCCTGGTGCCAGAAGCCTTGAGGAAAGTGGTAATTTTGACATCAGTAAAGTATCACTTGGAGCTGGACAGATAGTTATTAGCTCCAGTGGCATTGGCGAAAGGTCTTGGGAGTCTAAGAACTATTCAAATGGAGTTTTTACGAAGAATTTGATCGATGTATTACGGTCCACCGGCACAAAGCTCAACGCGAGCGAGACATTTGAAGAATTGAAGAAACGCGTTCAATGGGAAGTTAAGCGAGACTTCAGCAGAGAACAAACTCCACAATTGGGTGGCAGTTGGGAAGGTCGTGACCTTGTGCTGTCAGTCCCAGCGACATCGCCACGTGATGCAGGAGTAGCCGCTACGGAAGGTTTAGCGACTCCTGCAGCAACACCGGCTTTACCGAGCGACAAAGTAATTCTCAACAAATCATTCAAACCAGGGAAGCAATAGTCGTTTCGTTTGGATCAAAAGTAAAGAAGATGAACGCTGAGCAGTTTCCACATTCCAAGACTAGCAGGTGGCACTTGGACCGGTGCAGGGGCAAGGCAGTAGATTTCCTGTTGATTGTCAACCTTTTCATTTCGATTCAACAAATGATTGACGTGACTGCGGTATGCGCATGAAAACGGCCGGCTGCGCGCATCATTGCGGCCGCTTGAAATCGAGCGAATAGCTCAGGGTGACCTCGCTTTGTTGGCAACAGAATTTTCATAACGATTGAAGCCATTTCAGGAGAGTTTTCGTCATCATGCCAAATGATCTTGCTGTGGGATTTTGCATTCGTCGGTGGTTCACAAGCTTCCAAGGCTTTACATTTCATGCGCATAGGAAATCATGCCGCATTGATTCGGCAAGTGGGTTGAAGACTGCAACTCGAAATTGCTTTATGCAGCATAATTCGGTGATGAAATCTTCTCTTAGGCAATGGAGGAGATTTCTTATGGAAAGATTTTTCGAAGCCCCATGGACGCTGAAGCAAATTCAGAGTTTCTTGGGGAAATATACTCCATGATTTGCTCTGACTTGATCTGACTAGGACTTATCCGATTCTCCTTGAGCCAATTACCGAAGCATTCAGCAAGGTGAAGTACGCTCGCAAGACAGCCCGCCGATAAGTATCTCCAACATCAATTTCAGTGCAAATCGATCGCCCAAGTGAGGACGCTGAGTGCGCTGCCGAAGATGTGGTAGGCAAATTCGCTGATTACTTGAAACGAGAGCGGGCTCTTGCTCCGAGCACAATTCGCTACTACACAGAGTTCCATTTGTCTGCGGCGTTTTAGCTTTGGTGCGGGTGTGATCAATGTCCTCCAGGTCCAGGTAAAGTCTGTATTCATGTTTAGCCGAAAATTCTTGTCGGATAAATTTGGTAATGTGTCCGTGAACCTGGAATGCATTTGTGCGTCTGACGTCATTGCTTTTGTCCAGCGTCAAGCAGCTATTCTTCACATCAAACGGGCAAAAGCAATGACGACTTCTCTCCGCTCCTTTTGGCATTACGCCAAGTACATAGGATGCATTCAGTCTGACCTATCCAGATCAGTTCCGACAGTAGCATATTGGACCATGGCAGGCATTCCCAAGGATATGCCTGCAGTAAAAGTTGAGCTATTTCTCTCTCGATGCAATCGGCAATCTCCTGTTGAGCGTCGCAATTACGCAATTCTGCTGCTACTTGCCCGTTTGGGTCTGCGTGCCTGTGAGATCATTTCGTTGAAATTGGAGGTCATCACACGATGTACCTAAAGGAACGACAATTATAACAGTATCGGAAAATCCTACTGGCTGTTGGCTGGGGGCTCCTGCGGTGGACCGAAAGGCCAACTTGGCTGAAACTGTTCAAGCTTAGCTTGTGCGTCGCGCAATTCTGTTTGCGCCGCTTCCAGATTGAGTTGCTGAAAGTCGCGTGTTTCGCGGATCTTGTTTTTCTCGTATTCACTGACGTATGGATCTTCAAGTTTCAGTTCCAGCTGTGCGATATCGTGGCTACAGTGATCGATTGCTTTTTGAGCCCGGTCGATTTGAAGTTCGGCGAAGTAAATATCTTGTTGTCGTTGTTTTTCTTCTTCTGCCTTGCGGTGCTGTTCTTGCTCGTGATGAAATTGTCGCCATGACGTTGGATTGCCGCCGGGGAATTTTTCATAGGGTGGGATATAGGGTTCGATTGGTTGTGTGTTTTCAGTATGTGCATACGATGGCGGATTTGGCTGCTCTTGCCTTCCTTTGAACTGTGATTGGAATTCATCCCATTG
>JAYRNY010000334.1:0-3673 GCA_041911975.1 bacterium
ATCTCCGTCGGCTCAATTCGATGTCCACGAATCTTCGTGAGACTATCCTTGCGTCCTAAGAACTCGATGGTTCCATCAGCACGATAACGTGCCAGATCGCCAGTGCGATAGAGTCGATCCGAAGGCTTACCAAATGGACTGGAGATGAAACTCAATGCTGTCAGTTCGTCTTCATTCAGATAGCCTGAAGCAATTCCGCTGCCACCGACGAACAACTCACCGCATTTTCCAATCGGACTTATGCTAAGCGATTCATCCAGCACAAATACATGAGTATTAGCAATCGGTCTTCCAATTGGCACCACACTCGCCACTCCATCGTTTTCGGAAATTATGTGCATCGTCACTATGCCGGAAGTCTCTGTTTGCCCATACATGTTAATGCGTTTAATCTCGCGCTTAAATAGGCTGCTCCACTCGCTTGCAACATTAGTTGGAAGTGGCTCACTAGCAGAAAGAATGAACCGCAAAGAATTTTCCAGCAAGATCGCGCGGTTGGGAATGGAGAGTGACCTGAGCACTGAAAGACAACTAGTCCAATGCGACGGAACGAGATCGACAACCGTCACTCCATGTCTTTTGATCTTCTCAAAAAGCAAGATCGGATCGCGGCGCTCTTCGCTTGAGGTAATCACAGAGCTGGCACCACATGTCAGCGGCACGACAAACTGTCTTACTGATGACGAGAATGCGAACGAAGCCGTATGAAGGAAACGGTCTTCCGATACTACGCCTAAGTCCTCGACCATGCTCTGCGCATAGTGGCAAACATTGCCATGGGTTACCATGACACCCCTGGGCTCGCCGCTAGAACCGGAGGTAAACATCACATATGCTAGTTCATCGGCTTTCGGACTCGCCTTGAGATTGTTCTTCGGCTGCCGTGATATCAATTCATCCTGATCATGAATGCAAATCATTTCTCGCTGCCAATTCCTCTCAATGAATGCAGCGTATCTCTGGTTCCCACAATCAAAGTGGGCTCCGATTTGAGCACCATATATTCCAGGCGGTGGGCAGGATACTCAGGATCAAGCGGAAGATATGCACCGCCGGATTTCCATATTCCCAGAATGAACGCCACCCATTCGTTCGACCGGTGCATGCAGACTCCAACCATGGAATTGGGCTTGACACCAAGATTCTGCAGATGATGGGCAATCTGATTTGCCCGATCATTCAATTGAGCATATGTCCATTGCCGGTCGCCATCAATGAGTGCAATATTCTCAGGTGTTTGCACAACGGACTCTTCGAACAGTTCAACATAACTTTGATTAAACTTACGCTTCGTCTCAGTGCGGTTCCAATCTGCAACCATCAACCGATTGTCATCTGAAAGCAAAGGCAGTTGAGACAGCCGTCGACGTGGGTCGGCGGTAATCGCAGATAGCAGTGTTTGGAACTGTGAGGCAATCGACGCAATCGTTTCTTCACGATAGAGGTCTGAATTGTATTGCCAGGTCGCCTTCAACCCTTCATCAGTTTCGCTGAGATATAACGTCAAATCAAATTTGGCAGTTCCATTGTCAGTGCGTAATGGTTTAGCAATAAGGTCGCCGGCAAGGGCAAATGATTTGGCTGAAGAGATTCCGGTGCTTCCTTCTGCCGACGCATCGTTGTTATGCATGCTTTGAAACGCGAACATTACCTGAAACAACGACGAGGCACTCGCGTCTCTTTCCAGATTCAATTCTTCGACCAGGCGTTCTAAAGGAACTTCCTGATTCGCCTGAGCGCCGAGTGAAGTCGTCCTAACTCGTGCCAGGAGTTCTAAGAATGTGGGATCATCAGTCATGTCTGTGCGCAAAACAACAGTGTTTGCGAAAAAACCAATTAATGATTCAAACTCAGCCCGAGTGCGGTTTGCCATGGGCGCACCGACGACACAATCAGTCTGTCCATTGTGGCGGAAGAGCAGCGTCTTGAATGCGGCAAGTAGCGTCATAAATAATGTCGCATCACCGTCATGTGAGACGTGTTTCAAAGCCTGCACCACATCCGATGCGAGTAAAGTCTCAAGGATCGCTCCACGATATGTGCAATTTCTTGGTCGCTGATGGTCTATCGGAATCGAGCACTCGCGATTAAGACCAGCGAGCTGACCTTTCCAATACGTGATCTGCTCCGTGAGCCGACCTCCGTCAACACGCTTGCGCTGCCAGACTGCAAAATCACTATATTGACAGGGCAGATTTTCGAGAGGTGAATCTTGGTATTGGAGAAAAGCGCCATAGAGTTCTTTTATCTCACGGTACAAAATACCGGTAGACCAGCCATCCGAAATTATGTGATGCATCACAATTACGAGGAGATGCTCGTCCTTAGCAACGCGAACCAAATTCACTCGCAGAAGTGGTTCCCCGGTCAAGTTAAATGGTTTCGCAGCCTGGGCGTTTGCATATCCAATCGCCGCATTCGAGTCGATCACATCTATGACGTCGATGGACTGATCTTGTGGTGGCTGGATAATCTGCTGCAGCCCGTTGGCGGTAAATCGGAAGGTAGTGCGAAGCGACTCATGTCGACGACATACCTCATTCAGCGATTTGGCGAGAGTGCGTTCGCACAGGGTGCCGGATAACCATAATGGTGCTGAGATATTGTATGCACCTCCAGCGCCGAGTTGGTCAACAAAATATGCTTGCTCCTGAATGAATGAAGCCGGTGCAATGGAGAGGTGTTCTCTTCTGCTGATTGGAATTTCCTCTAGTTCAACCTCAAAATCCTGTTCTACTCGCAGCTTGCCGTCAGCCACTAGATCAGCAAGAGATTCGCGAATATACTCCGCCAACCGTGCCGACGTTGTCCGTTCAAACAGGATGGTATATGGCAAACTAATCTGAAAAATGTTCTCCAGCCGAGCAATTACCTGCATCGCAGAAAGAGAATCGCCTCCAAGCTCGAAAAAATTATCGTAAATGCCTGGATTTGGAATTTTCAATACACTTGCGAACAACGCTGCAACACGGCGCTCGGTAGCCGTGCGCGGCTGACTTTCAGCGCCCTCGTAGGCTTTCTCATTAGTTCTGTCATTCTCAGCCGCCAATCGTTGCGCTAATTCAAATCGATTAATCTTGCCGGTCGGACCGACGGGAAGCTCATCAACAAAGACGAGTCGGTGAGGAACTTCGAAGTGCGCAAGTCGCGTGGCTGTGTATTCGAGAATTTCGTCAATGTATTGCCGTTCTCTCAATGATTTATTGCCAGAACGTGAAAGAGATGCTTGGAAGTAAGGGCGCAGCATCACTGCCGCTGCCACGTTCTCTCCGAGTACCGGATGCGCCACCCCAAATACTGCGACCTGTTCAATTGCCGGATGATCAAGCAATATTCCTTCCACAAATCGCGGCGAAATTTTCTCCCCCCCACGGTTGATGATTTCCTTGAGCCGGCCGGTAATGAAGAGATAGCCATCCTCATCAAGGTGCCCGAGATCACCGGTTCGCAACCATCCTCCAATGAAGGTCTTCTCATCGCGTTCTTCGTTCTCATAACCCTTAGTGACATTGCTACCGCGAATAACGACTTCTCCGGTGGAGCCCGTCGACAGCAAAGTTCCTTGTCTGTCCATGATCGCGATTTCCGGACCGGCAGCAGTCCCTACAGAACCGGCCTTACGTTGGAATGGCGGCAGTCTGTTCGTGGCGATTTGCGGTGATGCTTCGGTCAT
>JAYRNY010000335.1:0-4182 GCA_041911975.1 bacterium
CATGGCGTCGACCCTACAAAGTTTTATTCCCTATGTGGATGAATTTATGACTCTCTTACTGATGCGATCCTGGAAATCCTCGCTCAGATAGCTTTCTATGACACGCTGCTGATCGTCGAAAGTGGCAAGCGCGCCTTCCGGATGAGCGTGACTCAAAATTCGCGCTATCGAGCATTTGGTTTCGAACATGCTCGCAGCTCCGTTTTCAAAAATCGCATTGCAAATTTCATTGACGTACAAAGGCAAATCTTCGGGATCGAGCGCACGATTGATCAGCCCCACCATTTCCGCTTCGGTACTGGAAATGCTCACACCCGTGTACAGCATTTCCGAGGCAACGGCAGGTCCGACGAGCGACATCAAACGCAAAACGTTTGCATCGTCCAGGACAATTCCGAGACGCCCGACAGGAATGCTAAAACGCGCTGTTTTCACGGCATAGCGCAAATCGCAGGCCATGGCGAGCAGGCAGCCGCCGCCAATAGCGGAACCATTAATCATTGCCACCGTGGGTAGTGCGAATGCTTTCACTTCATCGAGAGCAAATTTGATTGAAAACCACTGCGCATTTGCCGACTCATCGTCATTGATTTGACTCAATTCGTTCAAATCAGCACCAGCGCAAAAAATATTTCCTGTGCCCTGTATGACTACGACTTTCGCACCCCAGTTCTGCAACTCATAAAGTGCCGGAACAAGTCCGTCCCACATCGCCTTTGTCATGGCGTTCTGCGATTCCGGACGATTGATCGTCAAATAGCCAGCCGAGCCATTCATTTCGGTCTGGATGTGTTCAGTTACATGCGTCGGGTCAGTCATCTTTGTTAGGGCAATTCAAATGTTACCGGGTCGCCTTCCTTCAATCCATGAGCCTTTGCGTACCCTGAGCAAACTTCCACAACTTCCGAAACATCGATCATCTGCCCGTCCGGATAGGTCGGACACTCGTGCGGATCTTTGGATTTGCAGGGCGGCACGTTTTCGCAAATTTTGACAATCCTGCCATTTTTCACAAAAATCATATCAAGCGAAATGAAGCAGTTGTACATCCAGAAAGCGACCGGACGATTCGGTCGAAAAAGGAAGATCATGCCGGCGTCTTGAGCCAGCGCGGTACGGAACATCAAGCCGCGCTGAATCTCCTTCTCAGTAGTGGCAACCTCGACTCTGACGATATTGTCTTTGCCCAGGCGAACCATTGGCATTTTCGCGTCGGCTCTGCCGGCATCACCAGCACCAGCCTGGGAGAACAACGCCGCCACACCTATGACAATGAGCACGCAAAGTCGCGCAAAAGCATCTTTGTTTCGGATGGAATTTAGGTTTTGGCTCATAGCCACCACATTCTACTAAAAGGGGTCTTTTTGTAGAGGAATTGTACAGTACCCAGCAAAACCCCGCGCTTGCCAGGATACGACACAGCGGTGACAATGCCCGCCGGATCGATCACAGCTGAAATCCCCGTATTGGTAGACAGAACCAGGTATCGCCCGTTTTCAACAGCTCGAAAAACCGCTGCAGCCAGCACCTGCTTGTTAAGGGATGAATTGTGGAACCAGGCGAGGTTTGAGAGGTTGACGAGTATTGTCGCTCCCTTGCGAACTTCGCGTGCCAAAAGGCGGGGATAAACTATTTCACTGCAGATCGAAACGCCCATCGGTCCAAAGATACTCTGCGGCAATTCTGTGGTTTTTGAAACCAGAAAGCTCATCTGCTGAGAAGGCAGCCGCTTCACAATGTCGGACGGCAGAGTGTCTTCAATAGCTTTCAACGGCGCCAGTTCACCTATGGGCACCAGGCGGCGTTTCACGTATAAGTTGTTGGCGGGATTGGCGGGGGAGATCAAGCGCGCGGCGTTCACGTGCGCCTTCTTGATCGACTCGACGGAGCCCACCAATATCTCTTTCTTCTCGCGCATGCTGATTTCTTTCAGCCGGCTGACAAGGTAGCCAGGTGTAAGTTGGACAGGGTTGGCCACACCCTCGGGCAGAACCAACAAAGGGGTGCCCAGCCCGTTTGAAAGCTCAGCATAACGATCGCTGATTGCCTTTGCCGATGTTGTTTTCAGTCTGTCTTCTTCAATACTGATGTTGCCCTGCACAATGGCAATGGGTACTGCGTACGATTGCGGATCTTCAGCCAACGCCACTTCCGGGCGCGTTTGATTGGCAATGCGATGAACTTCCCAGCCACCCCAGATATTGCAGATGACGATCACCACGGCAATGATGGAAAGATCGAGCAACGGTCCGACGCGCTGGCGAAGCTTGTCCACGCGACCGTCAAGCCGGCGACCGAGATGCACCAGATCTAGTACCAGCTCGGCAAGTGCAGCGTTGAACAAAATCAGAATGAAATCAACCATCGCACTGCCACCGATGCGCGCAATCTGGATAAAACCAGTGTGCTGGCTTTGCGAATACGCCAACTGATCGACGGGCACGGAAAGAAATAACTCGGACGTTCCGACCACCCACTGGCAGTAGAGCCAGATGAGCGGAACTGCCCACATATAGGGGAAGAACGGACGCTGGTAGTGCGGAATGAAACCGGAGCGCAGCGGCAAGCAATAGACGAGAAAAGCAAAACCGCCAATCAGCAAAGCCTGGTGCAGAGATTCGAAGATCCAGGCGAGGACGCTGAGCTGCACGCCCAGCCAGTCTTCGACGCCCAACCAGCGCAGCGGGAAAAGACCCAAAAACCAACTCGTAGCAACCAGATGATAGCCGAGCCCAAACGCCAACCCGACGAATGCAGCTTCCTTCATTCCGACCACACAACGAAGGATCACCAGCAGTGGTGCCACACCAATCCAGGCAATCCAGGATTGGTCAAAACCCGCGCTCGACAGTCCCAGGATGCAGCCGAACAAAAACGCCAGCGGCAACTTCGCGCCAAAGCCGCTCGACTCCAGCATGCCGGGCCGAGGCGTGAGACTCGCATCCTCCATCATCAGAGGACCGCTTTGCATCACTGTAGATTCCCTCGCGCCACGCATTCACCCAGTACTCTCATCTCTTAAGAGACAATGTTACTATTGCTTTTACTCTGGCTCCAGTGCAGAAAAATAGAATATACCAGAGTTATATAGGATTTATATAGGTCCAAACCACGGATGAGCGAAACCGAGAGCCTGCGCCCACTGACTATCATGGGAATCGACCCGGGAACCGCCACCGTCGGATATGGTGTCGTCCATTTCACGCCCCGCGACGCTTTCGAATATATCTCTTCGGGCACAATTCAGACGCCATCGACTATGTCGCCCGGCAAGCGGCTGGGAATGATCCGTGCTGATTTAATCGAATTGATCACACTTTTTAAGCCGGATATCCTCTCGGTCGAAGCGATTTTCTTTTTTAAAAACGCCAAGACGGTGGTGCCGGTTGCCCAAGCTCGGGGGATCATTTTGGAAGTCGCCGCAGGCTTCGACGTGGCTACTTTCGAGTACACGCCCATGCAAGTGAAATTGCAAATTGCCGGATTCGGTCGTGCGGAAAAACCAGTGGTTCAACAGGCAGTCGCCCGCTTGTTGAATTTAAATGAAATCATCCGCCCCGACGACGCATCCGACGCACTTGCTCTGGCCGTCTGCCACGCCCGCATGTCGCATGTCGTCGACACGTCGATGAAAGTTAACACGCCATTGAAGGTCGCCGAAGCCATTCGCGCAAAGAGACATCGACCCGTTAAGAAAGCGTAGGGGCGTTATGAAATGCGACTTTTTTGTAGGGTCGGCATTCTTGCCGCCCGGCCCTCCAATCCCAGAGTGTTGGGTGGCGTATATGCCGACCGTTATAAGATTAGAGAACATGGATCTGCATACCGGCGGAAAATGAGACTTCACCTACCTGCCTTTCTTCTACTACTTGCATGCTGCCAATCGGCTACTGCTGCACCGGATACAGTTTGGAAGCTCAAATACATTTCCGGTCCATTCACCGGCGGTGAAACAACTGTCTACCTTGCTCCAAATGCAATCAAGCTCACGGCTTTGAGCAGCTATGAGATTTATGCTAAGGCGCCGGATTGGAACGCAACCGTCTACAATCTCAAGACGCACTGCATGTGCCCAGTCTCCAGAGAAGAGTACATGAAAGGACATTTGTTCTTTGAAAGCGAAGACAGCAAAAATGACCTCAGCCCTGCTTCAGCCTTCTCGACAGAGTCCATCACTCTATA
>JAYRNY010000336.1:0-1727 GCA_041911975.1 bacterium
CCGCCCTCGGCGCCCTCGTCGACTACCAGGTCGGCGAGGTCACGGCTGAAATGCATCTGGGCGCTGTTACCCAGCCATCTGATCAGTTCCTTTCGTTCTTTTTCATCGGTGACTTTCTCCAGCTTGTTCAAGCCATCGACGATGTCCCGAGCTATCGGGTCTGTTTTGGCGCGTTCCAAAAGCTCTTCCAGGCGCATCGGCTGCCGCCCGTCGCCCTGTTGGCTTTCTTTCTTTTGAGCGTCGTGAAATTCGGAGGACGCGGCGGCACGAGGATTTCGCTCGACATCCTCGGAACCTTTCGCCCGATTCTTTTCATGGTTGTCTTCCACGGCAGACCTGTTTCATTGCCCGCCTTTGATATACCCATTTTTGACACTCGCCAGATTTTCGGCACCTGTGGAGCTTTGCTGTGTTTGGGTCGGATGGGCGAGAAAACGAAAGGAATCCCGAAAAGCCTACCCAGGTAATAGTTCTGCCCGTTTCCAGGGAAAACCCCAGGCCGGTTTTATCAGTTGGGTCGGTGTTTCTTTGCCAGCACAACGTTAAAATCAGCGCATTGTGTCTCGTACGTTTTTTCAACTTCCTCGGTGTGCGTTGTGGTGTTATCGCATATGCAAACATCTGCTAATTCGTGCATGATTGCCAACAATCATTTTGAAAAGCTGCGAATTGTTGTGGTTGGGAAAAATTCTTGTGAGACTGATGTATCATCGGCGATACCAGTTGACCAACTGCCACCATCTTTCAGGCGTGTGCTAAAGTCGCATATGGCGCGGTTCTTGACAGAGATAGACTTTGCAATTCGCGACGCGAAAATGAGGGCGAAAATGCAATCCTCATTCGCGCCTCCGGATTTTACCTACTAGATTCTGCGATCACTTTCTGGCAACATACTAGGTGACGTAATGGCTGGATATATACACCGTATATGGTGCGGGTGGCAGAGGCAAGCAAGTCTTTCAAATGGCAAAGAGACAGAGTTCAGCAGTTAAGCAGAATGACGGCATGACCACTCTTCTCACTGGAGAAGAAGCTGATGATTTTTTTGCCGGCACTCTAGAGCAGCAAGATGTCGAAAGTGACTTCGTCGATGGTGGCGCGGCTACAGAATCTCTGGAAGGAGATATTCCTGCCGAACCGAGAGAATTCGAAGAAGACTCCGTGCGCATATATTTGCGGGAGATTGCTCGGCACAAACTTTTGACCGGTCGCGAAGAAATTGAACTGGCTCGCCGCATTAAGGCCGGCGACGCCGTTGCCAAACGCAAGCTGATTCAGTCCAATCTGCGGCTGGTTGTCAGTATTGCCAAGCGTTATCGCCACCATGGACTTGGTCTTCAAGATCTGGTCCAAGAAGGCAGTCTCGGTTTAATGCGAGCGGTCGAGAAATTTGACCCCGAGCGCGGAAATAAGTTTTCAACATATGCGACCTGGTGGATTCGCCAGGCTGTGACGCGGGCTATTGCTAACAAGGCACGCACAATTCGGGTGCCTGTTCACATGAATGAAGTACTCAACAAGCTGCGCAAGTCCAATACGGCGCTATGCCAGGAACTGGGCCGCGTGCCCACACCGGACGAATTGTCCGAGGCTTCAGGCGTCAGCCGCGAAAAGGTGTTGCTCGCCTATGACTCATCGCGCAGTCCGCTGTCCCTGGACTCGACTTGCGGCGACGACTCGGACGCCACTCTGGCCGATGTGATTCAAGACGAAGCCGCCCTGGCGCC
>JAYRNY010000337.1:0-10894 GCA_041911975.1 bacterium
GGCAGCTTCGTTCGTATATGAAATGTTGGTTTGCATGGGCGGAGGCGCCGGTGGCATATCCTCGCCCCATGGAATGACTTGACCGATCGAACTGCCGTCAGTAAGCCGTTCTTCTGGTTGGAACTCAAATGCGTCCACTTTGACGCTGTCCGCTTTTTTGACTGGACGTGGTGCCGGAGGTGGGCTTTTGATGCCGCGGCAAGCGTCTTTCAAAGCTCGCCAGAATTCATTGATGTCGCAATAGCGGGCATCGGGCTTCTTGGATAGAGCCTTGGCGATGACGGATTCAAGCTCTTCCGGGAATTGCAGATCGCTGCGCACGGCACTGAGTTTTATTGGCGGTTCCGTCACATGGGCGAGCATGAGAGCACGGTGCTCTTCATGCTGGAAGGGGCGCTCGCCAGTGAGCATCTCGAAGACCATGACAGCCATCGAATAGATGTCGCTTCTTGCGTCCAGAGGCATACCCTGGCATTGCTCCGGGCTCATGTACGCAGGGCTGCCGGCCACTGTCTTGGGACGGCCGACCTGCGCCGATTTCGCCTCAGGCACATCGGCGATGCCGAAGTCGAGAACTTTTACATAATCGTTGACATAATCGTCGCCGTCGCCCATTTCTTCCAGAACAATGTTTTCCGGCTTGATATCGCGGTGCACGATATCCTGCGAATGAGCCTCTGCAAGCGCATCGCAAACCTGCTCGACAATCGGCAATGCGCGAGATGGATGCAGATACTTGCGTTCTTTGATCAAATCGGCAAGCGTTCCGCCTTCCAGGTAGTCCATGACCAGATAAGGCTGTTGGTCGTCAGTAATGCCGTGCTCCCACAATGTAATGATGTGGGGATGACGCAATTTACTGGCAGCGGCGAACTCACGCAGCACGCGGTCGAGAGAACCTGAATCGGCTCCCAGGAAGCTGTGCAGTACTTTGACGGCAACTTCTCGCCCCATCATGAGCCGTGTCGCTTTGTACACAATGCCGCTCGAGCCTTTGCCGATTACGGAATCGACCACATAGCGGTCATTTATCAATGCACCAATTAGTGGGTCTTTACCGACCGATTCGAGAACGGAGTTGTCCCTTGGACAGGCCGCCATTCCATCGGCAAAGTACTGATTGCATCTGAGACAAAGCTTCATGTGTTACGGCTTCAGGCTTCCTGTAGTTTGAGCTACTAAGTGTTAAATGCTTGCCCCGGGTGCGATTCTGCTCCGGCCTACGCCATTTTTAGTTAACGCCAGCAACAGATGAAGGAACCGTGCCCCCTCATTTAAGATACCCTGTTAATAAATCAATATTCGTCATAAGACAAAAAACAAAGGTTTTTCGCAGGTTAAATTCGTTTTTCAGTCGCCTGTCAGTGGTTCAGACAATGGAAACTTTGCCCTGGCGAGAATACCAGTCACCTGGCAAGCGCTCGACTATGCCAGCTAGTTCCAGCATGGTAAGGGTTGCTGAGAGTTCGCCCGCGGACATTTCCAGCTTTTGGCTCAAGACATCGAAGTGAATCGGCTCACTTGTCACCAGGTCAAAAACCTCCTTTTCACGACCGAAAAGCTCGACCATGGTGGGCACATCTCGAGCGGTGGGCACCGATACCCACATCAGAGAATTCAAAACGTCTACATAATTCATCACCAGTTGCGCCTTGTTCGACGCGATCAGCATATTGCAACCCATGGACATGGGCGCATCGACGCGGCCAGGCACGGCAAAGATTTCCCGGCTCTGCTCGAAACCGATTTCGGCTGTGATCAGTGAACCTGAAGTCGCGCCTGCCTCAATTACGACTACACCTTTGCTGAGACCGCTGATAATTCTATTGCGGCTAGGAAACCGCCATGGCTCAGGTTTTGTGCCTGGAAAGAATTCAGAAATTACAGCGCCATGCGTACCGTCAATAAGGCCTTTATAGAGAGGTTTGTTGGAAGTGGGGTAGCAAACATCCGGGCCGCAAGCCAGCACCGCCACGGTCCTGCCACCACCTTCGATGGCTCCCCAGTGGCAAAGGGAGTCGACTCCCACTGCCATACCGCTGACTATGGTGGCGCCTGCTTCCGCCAGACCGCGGGAAACTTCTTTAGCCAAACGCTGCCCATAAGTGGTCGGTCTTCTGGTTCCGACCACGGCAATCGAATGGTCTAGTTCTTGCGGGGTGAGTTGACCTTTCATGTAAAGAACCAGGGGCGGATCCGCTATTTCCCTCAACCGGGGCGGATAAAGAGGGTTGTAGAAGGGTAGAGCGGTCACACCTGTTTTATCGAGGGTGCTGAAGAGGCTCTCAAAATCAACCTCTGAACGTTTTTGCACAAATTGCTCGATCTGCTGCGACTTCATCCAGGGCAGCGATTTGAGCTCGGTAGCACTTGCCTTCCAAGCAGTTTCGGCTGATAAAAAATGCTCGACGAGCATTCTTATTCGCTTGGCTCCAAGGCCAATTCCGGAAAGCTGGTCGAATCCCAACCAGTATGGCAATTCCTTCGCCAGCTCTTCAGCAAGTTCCCTTTCACCGAACTCGCTTGCATTATTGAAAACATTGTCGTCGGGCAACTTCCCGCAACCCATTTTTCTTACTCCTTTTGGCTGGTCCTCGACCCGGTTGTGGCTTTTCAACCCGTCCAGGCAAAATAGATTTCGATAAATTGTGACAGAACCTTCAGCATTTAAGCATCCACCAATAAATTATCTGCCGCAGCCCCCCCTGCAAGCCCCTAGCCTTTCCTCAGACTCCATACCTAATTGCATATAAGCACGGCTACGTAATTTCACCAGTTACAGTCCTACGCGCCAATTTTATGATTCCAAGCATCATGAAGAATACGCGATACACTGTCGTCGCGCGCCTGGGCGCCCTCATTGCTCTGGCGGCAATCCTAGCCCCAGCCGTCATGGCGCAGGAGCCTGCCGCCAAGCCGCAGCAGTCTTTCAAGTTGAATGCTCAGGTAATTCAGGCAGCTCCTCAAAGTCCTCAATTGTCGCGTGAAGAAGGCGACCAGCTCCTGTCGCACCTGGTCCCTGCCGCCGGTAAAGACCAGGAGGGAATTGCGTCACAGACCGGTCAAGGCAAGCCAGTCTCAACTTTGCCGGGTTTTTCAAATCCCGCTTATCATCAGCAGCCATTGCAGGCGAATGTCAGGGCTGACCAAAAGGTTCCACAGGCTCAGCAAGGACCACAAGCTTATTTGACAGAGTACGGTGTCGACTGGTCGGGTTGGATCAGCCAGATGGCGGCACGCTGGCATTACAACTTGAGAAGGCTGGAGGCGCAATCCAACGTTAGTTTTGTCACGCAGCGCCCGGCTCTCATTCAGTTCACTTGCGCAGCCAACGGACAGGTGGGAAATTTTTCCCTCAAACAGTCGTCCGGGATATATGCGTACGACCAGCTGCAGATGTTAGCATTGAGTCAGGTTACTCCTCTGCCGCCATTTCCCAAGGGTACCAGGTGTGCCACCATCACTCTTGTGCAGGGTTGGGAATCGCATGCCAAGCAACCCGGAGAGATCGGCTTTGATCCGCGAGCCTTCGGACGTCGCTTTCCGATGGAGAAAGTCCAACAATGGGTAAGGTCAAACTAAGAACCTCGCTTACTATTCTACTTCTTTCGATAAATCTGGGTCTGGCTGGCATTGCCGTGATTCCGGCCACCGGTCAGGGCACCGGTAGTAGTGTCAAACAGCAACTGTCGGCGCTGGAGCAGAGGCTCTTCTTCAAAACTTACGATGATGCAGACGAACAGAGTCGCCTGCAGCGCATCGAAAAAAGAGTATTTGGAGAGCCGTCTGAAGGCGCTATTCAAGAGCGTCTCCAGAAGGTGATTTCGGCAGTAGGACCGCAGCGCGAACCGGATAGCACCACCGCCGGTGCAAGTCGTGAACCGAGCGCGCCACCGCCGACGACTACACCTGATCCGAACCGGCAAAGTGAATATGATGCTGAAGATGCTATCGAGAAAGCAAGAATGCAAGTCATGGCGGCCAAGGAGGCTGAATTGCAGAGGCTTCTGGGCGAAGGTGTGAATCTCTGGCGTGCCCGGCGGGCTCATGAAGCAACCGAGAAGTTTGAACAAGTAATCAGACTCGATCCCAATAATTCGGAAGCACATTTCAGCATGGGCATCATTTATGAGGCATCGGGAAACTTCGCAGAAGCACTTTCCAGCTACCAGAAAGCATCAGCGTCTCGTCCGGACAACAAAGACTACAAGAACGCGATCGCCGATGTAGAGAAGAAAGCTCGCTCACACGAGAAAACAGAAGGATTGACGGGCGAGCTGAAGATTATGGCCGAAGACGCTGCAGCTGCCTTCAAACGCGGTGAATATATGTCGGCTCTCGATCTGTACAAACAATTCGAGTCACGCACTCCACCTCAGGCCAATATCAAATACAACATCGGCACGATTTATCTGATGATGAAAAACTATCAGATGGCGCTCGAATATTACAAACAGGCCAAAAAGCTCAAACCCTCCGAGCCTAAATATGCGCAGGCTGTTCAGCAGCTGGAAGGCAGCATGAAGAAAGACACGGTAGAGCGCAAACAGGCCCAGAAGGATACTCAGGCGGCCTGGGATGAGCAAGAAAAGAAACGTAACGCCGCTCTCAACAAAAACAACCCTGGAAACAACAAATTTGCACCCCTGGGATCTCAGGGGCAGGCTCAGAAGGGCCAGGAATTCATGAATGGCGTCGGACTGATAGGCAAGACCAGTCGCGATGGAGTAGTAATTGTGGCGGTGGGCATCGCTTCGCGAGCGACTCGCGCCGGAATTCTGCAGGGCGACGTGATCAAAGCAGTAGACGGAATGGTCATCAAATCGACCAGCGACCTGAACAGCGCCATCGAATCGAAGATGGGACAGCAGCTTCAACTCACAGTTCAGCGCGGCAATCAGTTAGGTCTCGTTCGTTTCTAGAACGCATCCGTTTCCAGTACAAGTTCGCGCTTGAACTGAGTGCCAAAATTTCACTAACTTGGTTCTAGAACTTTCTGCGGAATTGCAAGCCTTCAGGATGAAGTTTGTATCTGAATAGCTCATCGACTATCACCTCACTGGTGTTCAGTGAGCGATTCTTCTCTCCGACCACAGGCCAACCGCCTGTTCCAGCTCCATCCCAGGCATGCTGCGCTGATCCGGTCGCACCGCGTCCAACAAAGTAGCCTAGCTTTCCGGCACGCCAGTCGCCGGCATTAAAGTATTCCTTGGCCGGATAGCCGTTGCAGAAGTATTCAGTGATGACGTAATTACCTTGCTTGGTGACAGTCGGCGGCCCGAAGCAGCCATTGTCTGCGGCCGCTTGTTTGACTTGATCGCGCGGTTTGCTGTCCGCTACTTTCGGCAGCGTTATAGTCATCAATCCGCGGCCGCCCATGGCTGGAAGCATGTCATCATAATTGCTCAAGAAACTTATGTCTGCTGCATAATCGCCGGGAAGCGCACTGGCTTCTGTACCCAGACGGGTGCCGTGAACGGACGCCACGCCCGCAAAAGTGTGAGGCAGGCGCGAGCGAAGATGACGTGCGAATTGACCCCCGGAAGAAAAACCAGAAGCGTAGATTCTGTCGGCATCGACGTTAACGGAGCTGTTGTTCTTAAGTGAGTCGATCATTGATTTGAAGAAATCGACATCATCATATTTAGGATCGGTGTCGGTCAATCCGGCGCCCGGAGAATTCCAGTCCTGGATTTTGGCAATGCCGCCGGAATAAGGAACATTGTGGACCTTACCTACCGGATAGACGACCATGAATCCTTTGCCTTCCTTTTGTTTGGCGTCGGCGATTGCATCTAGCCCGGATTCTCCTTCCATCAATCCTTTGCCGTTGCCCCCAGTCACTCCATGAAGGACAAACAAGACCGGCAACGGTTTTTTTCCGTCATAGCCGACCGGCAAATACACATCAAACTCGCGTTTATCGACTGAGCCGTCGGGATTTTTGACGTCGACGCTCATGTGATTTGTCACTCCGGGGACCATCGTGTCCCGGCCGACATATCCTCTGTATGAACCCTGACTGACCGTATTATCGTCAGTGCGCAGACCTGCAAATAACGCTTTTTCGCCTTTTTCCTTAGCAGCGGGCACGTCAGGCAAGGCATCTTGGCCTTCCAGCGGTGTAGCCATATTCAATTGACCTCGGGGAGAACGGATGGAACCCACGCCGTGTGGGTTTTACATTTCAGGATTTTTCTTTGACAGGTGGACGCTAAGAAGATACTCGTCCTCTTGACAAGAGTAAATGGTGGGATTCCCCCACTATTCGTGTTTCCGCCACAGGGCAGTGAAGCCATGGCAGGCAAAAGTTACAGGTGGCTTTCTGGGCCGGGCGATGACGTCAAATCAGAGCATTAAGTTCGCGCACTGGAATAGGTCCGTTACTTGGCGCGTACCAGCTCGACGGTTTTCTTAGTGGTCATTTCCGGTTGAGCGCTTGAGCCGCCCACGTGCTTGATATTGTATATGGTGTCACGTTCCACAGGCGTGTAACCAGCTTGCGAAATGAGATATTCCATCTCTTCTTTGGCAAGCTGCAATGGCGTCATGGCGCCGGCTGCATGCGTGATTTTCTCTTCGCCTATGGTGCCGTCCATATCGTCGGCGCCAAAGGAAAGAGCAATCTGGGCAATCTTTTCGCCGAGCTGGATCCAGTAGGCTTTGATGTGCGGGAAATTGTCCAGAAGTATGCGTGAAACAGCCACGTCCTTGAGCAAATCGTAGCCTGTCGGCTCCTCGACTTCGCCTTTGATTGTCGTACCTTCGTAGTAGCACTTGAGCGGAATGAAACATTGGAAGCCGCCTGTTTTGTCCTGTTGCTCTCGCAGCAAGAGCATATGATCGACTTTGTTTTCAATCGTTTCGCTGATGCCGGTGAGCATGGTGGCATTGCTGTACAGACCCAGTTTGTGTGCGATGCCGTGAATCTCCAGCCAGACATGTGCCGGAGTTTTCTTCACCGCCATTCTCTGCCTCACGCCTTCATCGAAAATCTCGGCGCCGCCTCCGGGCATTGATTGAAGACCGGCTGCAATCAAACGTTTCAAGCAATCTTCATAACTGATTTTTTCGCGGTCGGCCAGATACTCGATTTCCACGGCAGTCATTGCTTTCATATGGATATGAGGGAAACTGGCTTTGATTTCTTTTAGCACCGTCTCGTAGTATTTGAGATCCGCTGCAGGCGTCAGTCCGCCTACCATGTGGATTTCGTTAATTCCCAGGGCAGCGCCTTTTGCCGCTTCTTCCAGGACGCGCTCCACCGACCACATGTAGGCTTTGCCTTTTTCAGCAGGATTTGCATATGAGCAAAATTTGCACGTCTCGCCGCAAATATTGGTCGGATTGAGATGCATGTTGTGGATGTAATAGACGTATTTTTCTTTCTCTGCGCCGGCTTTTTTCTTTCGGGCAAATTCGCCCAGCGCGCCAATTACCGCAAGATCGTTGGATTGGTAGAGCCGAATGGCCTCGTCACGCGTAACGCGAGTTGCACTCACGACTTTCTCGGCTATGTCTGCCAGAGGGTGTTTGCTCTCAATAATTCTTTCTATCGCCAATTCCACTTTTCGGTCCTCAAGGAATTCCATTCGTTCGCTGACGCCAAAGTCGAGAAATGCTCCCGGCCCAAGCCTGGACTTAATTTCAATGCGGTTGATCCTATCATGTTGCCTTCTTCGGCCAGGCAGGCTCGCCTCTCATATTGAGATAATGTCTTAAAAGACATTAGAAAGGGTTATTCTTGGCGCCGACGCTCATCATGCCTCAGCCTTCTGCAAGACAATATGATGCCCACTACAGGCGACTGGGACTGGCGCCTGGATCCAGCCCTGCGAAGATTGAAGCGGCAGCCCGGAATTTGCGGTCAAAACTCCAGCCTGAACGCCTTAATGACGGTCCGCTCAAGGATATTGCGCCGATCCGCATGGCTGAAATTGCTGAATCGGAAGCCCTTTTGCTTGGATATTGGCAACAGCACAGTATCGCACCACCCAGCATTCAAAACCGCCAAACTTTGCCTGTATTGGTTTCCAGCCCTGGAGCCCAACGAATGCTCCTGCTCCCGGCGACGATCAATGAGACTGAAATAACGAATACGTCTCAGGTGTCCAGGCTGGGACCACAAGTGCCAAGGCTCAGTTTTACCTTTTTCCTTTTCAAGACGGTGGACGGAGCCGTGTCCCCAAATTCAGATCTGATGAAGACCCGCTCGATTGTCGGTCTGATTTCATTGGCCATCATCTGGATCACGATTCCCTACGTGCTCGTTTATGCAATTTCCTACCCGTTCAAGGATTTAGGTCTTCTATGGTTGAACTGTTTGATCACAGTGGCGCGCGTCTTGCCCGTGTGTTTCGTGCCACCGCTGGTTATGTATGAATACGCTTTTTTCAGGCAACTGCAATTTCCCTTTGCCGGTGCGATACGCTTGCCAGTCGACAGGGCTCTGCAGGAGATTGTTGTGCGCTTGACTGTGGCCGGCATCGGCAACAAAGCCGGTTGGACCATCGAAAAGCAGGCTTTGTTCAGGGGTGAAAAGGACTCGCTTTCAGCCGAGATACTCGCCGTCTATACAGGGTACGACATCGAATCGAAGCTTCCCCTCAAGATGCATATTCGCCTTGAGGAATTGAGTAAAGACAGCAGTTTTCTCGTTTATTGGTTCGAACTCGATTGGAAAGTCTTGTTCAAGGGACGAGCCGTTTCGCGCATGAAATGGGCGCGTTTCGAGTTGGACAGTTTGATCAAATCAAATTAGTCGAACTCAGTAGTCTCCGGATAACCGTCCATCGGATTGTTGTAATAAAGATGGTCATCGGCATGCTTATTAGAATAAACGCCATAGAAAAGATAGATGGCGGCCATGATTCCGTAAATGCCCAACCAGAGCGCGAAAAACTGGCTGGTGACGATAAATATGGTTCCTAAGACAACGCCCGGTGTCACGGCCACAACGGAGATCCTGACCAATTTGCTGTACGAAAGAAAGAAGTGCATCGTACTCGTGAATATTCTTCCGATGGCACCCAGCATCAAAGTCTGCGAAGCGACATAGACGAAATGCAGTGGCAGCAAGACCAGAGCAAAACACAGCCCGAACCATGTTTTCATAAAATTGACATATCGGGCTAAGGTGACCGGATCGATAATCAGCGAGAGTATCTTCTTGAACACCCACTCTTTCACCCGACCGGAACCGCGCACGTAATGCGCTACTTCTGTTTCGCCGAAAATGATCGGGGCGAATTCTGCCGGGTCGGCAGGCTGCTCGTCGGTTTTGTCAAAGCGGATAATGTTCGTGCCGTTCACTGACATCACATAAGGGAGTTCCTTATCGATGGTCAAATGCCCGTCCTTGAAAGTCATGGTCGGCATTTGCGGCAAAATGAACTTTTCAATCTGCGCAATTGCCACATTCGTCCAGGTGTGCACATAGATGCCGATGCACAGAGAGGAAATAAGTATCATCACAAAGAGATAGCCGTAGCCGATGCCCTTCCATTCTCGGGCCGCTCGAATATAGGCGTCCTTAGAGTAAAACGCCAGGTAGAGAGTGCGAAGAGTGTTAATCCAAGGCATCGGTCAATCTCCGGGAAGATCCCAAAACTCAAGATACCCATATTAGTAAGTTGCTCTGACTTACATCCTAACTCAAAGTAGGCAGAAACAACACCGGAGTTTTACTGCAATCATCTTTCTGCTTTCTGCCGCCAATTTCGGTTGGTCAAAGAAGTAAGGACATGGTCCTGCCATTTGCCATTCAGGCAGAGATAATCCCGGGCGTATCCTTCTGTGACAAATCCCAGCCGGCTGAGCACTCTGGCGCTTTTCAGGTTATGGGGCACGTAATTGGCCATGATGCGGTGAACATTCATCTGTGTGAAGGCGAAGTCTACACCACGTCCTACAGCTTCGGTCATAAAACCTTGTCCCTGGCAGTCTTTATCTATGCTGTAGCCGAGATAGCAAAATTGAGCCGCCCGTCTGAGAATCGAGGTGAAATTGACGGAGCCTATCACCTGACTGCCCCACTTGTCTTTGTCCTCGCGCAGGTAAACAAAGAGATTGAGCGCCTGGTCTTCTTGGTATGCCTGGCGATTTTTCACCAGGCGGTCCGTCCAGTATTGCCGGGTGTAAAACGATTCAGGCATGAGAGCCTGCGAATTGGCGATATGCTCTCTGTTTCTCACGTAGTAATCCACCACCGGCCCGACAGCATCGTCACCAGGCATTGTCAAAACCAGACGATCTGATTGAAGCAAGGGGATGGATTTGATCATGCTCATGGTCGTTTATTGCCCTTTAGTGACGCGTCGCGAGGCTGTTTTTGCTTGTCGTTAGAGGAGGCTGAGATCTTAGCGCAATTTCCAGGCAGGTTTTGGCATTGGTGCTCTTCTATGGGACAATCGAGCAGGCGGCAAATTTTTTCACTTTTGTGAGCAATGCTGATGGGGCTATTCAGAATATACTTGTCATCGGCATCTCTGGCGATAATCTTCTTGATCACGGGTTGCTCGACTGAGCCGCCCAAAGAAAGTTTCAAAAGCCTGCTCAAAGACGCCGTCGAGGCGCGCACTTCCGGTCATGAGGACCGGGCCGCCAATTGCCTGAAAGAAGCTTTCGACATGCTGCCGGAAAAGGGAAATTCCCAGCGCGTTTCGTCAATCAATCAGATTTATCCTGAGACATTGGCTCTGGCCGAAGAGCTCAAGAAGCTGGGGCGATTTTCTCTAAGCAAGACCATGTACGACAAAGCAATCGAAATAGAGTCCGAATGCACCATTGAAGGAAAGCAGTCGGCGACCGCCTTGAAGGAAGAAACCGAAAAGGTTGGAGATATGGAACTCTCTCTTTTGAAGCGCGCCGACAAGGCCAAAGAGTTGAGACTTGA
>JAYRNY010000338.1:0-3596 GCA_041911975.1 bacterium
CTGATGGGTTGGGGAGGGTTTACTTACGCCGGTGCAATGACAGGCCAAGAGACACTCGGCAACTACATCCATGGCAGAGAAATAACTTTGGGCGACACCGGAATGAGCTTCCTGCAACACACTGGCACTGCCTTCACGTTGGGTGGTTTCGCCAAGTTGGAAGCTGCAGCTGCGGCCGGCAAATTCACCATCAGCCCGATCAATCCTGACGGCGTCAAACAAGGATTTAACTGGCAAACTGCTCGCAACCTCCCTGGTGCCCTCAAGAATGGAACCGTCGCCAACGCCAAATTTTTCTTGGGTGAAGGTATGAGCGTGCCCTCGCATGCCAAATACTGGGGACCGCCAGCGCTGGCCGCTGGTGCCACTGGCTTAACTATGTGGCAGGATTCAATTTATAACGACAGTCGCACTGCCAAGCCATGGGATACAGAAGACGGCATGACCCGCATGAGAATGAATCAAGCTATGGAACAGCTGTCCAGACCAGTTCAGCGTCCAGTTATCAAACGGCCCGGTCAACCATAACTTCATCAAGCACATTCTTGTCGAGATGCATGACTTATACTGATGGGCATGCCGCATCTTTCGGTCATCATTCCGGCTTATAACGAAGAAAAGAGGTTGCCGTCCACGCTTGCGTCGGTGCACAGCTATCTTTCCGAAGCGAATGAGAGTTTTGAAATTATTGTTGTAGATGACGGCAGCAGCGATGGAACCAAAGAAGTTGTCAATGATTTCGCCGGCGACCATTGCGGCGTCAGGCTGATCGCGCACTCGCCTAACCAGGGCAAGGGGTTTTCAGTCAGAGAAGGTATGCTGAAAGCGGAAGGTGATTTGCTGCTGCTCGACGATGCCGACGGCGCCTCGCCGATTGAAGAAATTTCTCGCTTGATTAAGGCGATTGAAACCGGCGCGGACGTCGCCATAGGCTCACGCAACAAACCGGGAGATGAGATCGTCGTCAATGCCCTCACTCATCGCAAGCATATTGGCAATACTTTTAACTTCATCGTGCAGTCTTTGCTTCTCAAGGGAATTCACGATACTCAGTGCGGCTTCAAACTATTTAAGCGCAATGTGGCAATGGATTTGTTCTCCATCGCCAGGCTGAACCGCTATGCTTTCGATGTGGAGATTCTCTACCTGGCCAGGCTGAAGGGCTACGAAATTGCTGAGGTGCCCATCAACTGGACGAATGTCGAAGGCTCGAAGATAAACCTGGTTACGGATCCATTGAACATGCTTTTTGAGATCGGAAAAATTCGCTGTGGAATATTTTGCGGACGTTACGGAAAGTTGTCGGATTCGAAAAAAGTCTCGCAAATCGACAACTGATCTAGTTTCATTCAGGCATTCCTAAATGCAGAGCGGCAGCGCAGATATAAGCGAGAAGCGCAATTACAGAAACGATCTACTCTGTCTTGCCTGTCTGACCATTTTCGTCATCGCAATCTTTTCCAGCACTATTTTTTCTGGAAAAGACATTTCTCGAATTGGCACAGTCGCGCATCGAGATACTCTATTCGGGCGGCTTGCCAAAGGCAATCCCGACCCGATGGACACGTGCACCTATCAAGAGCATGCTCCCAATTATTTGCTTACCGAGCGAATCATCGCTGGTGGTAATTTGCCTTTGTGGAATCCTTATCTCGGTCTCGGCTGCCCGCTCTGGGCTGATTCGCAAGTCCTGGCCTTTTCTCCTATAACCTGGCTGCAAGCCCCTTTTGCCTCGCTCAAACTGTACAACCTGCTGATGGTTTTTCATGTCTGGCTGGGTTGCATTGGTGCATACGCATTCGCGCGCGTATTGAGAATTTCTCCTGCCGGTTCTCTTCTGGCATCAATGTCTTATGGTCTTTGTCCGAACATGCTCTATATGTTCGAGTGGAATCGCTGTCAGAGTGCGTTTTTCCCGATGCCCTTCCTCGGTTTTGCTTTTCTCTGGCGAAGAGGTGATGCCGTTGCCATCGTTGCCTCATCCGTACTCTGCACAATGCTTGTCTTGTCAGGGCATGCAGTGCCCAGCTTTTTTTCTATTTTTCTGGCTTCTCTTCTTTATTTTGCTCTTGCCTTTTTTTTGCCGCAAAGCCTGCCGGCAAATGGTTTTCAAATCAAGCCGGTCCTGACAAATTTCGTCTCCGTGGGTGTCCTTACACTTTTGCTGTCGGCACCTTTTGTCGTGCCATTCTTAGAAGGCGTGCGCGCGTCCGACACTTTCAAAGCGAGCCAGGGATATGTGCGCTATGTAGTGAGAGAAACTGCACTCATACCGTCTATTTTCTTCCCGTTCCACGGCTCGGGCAGCCCTTATCCCGGAGCCGTGTCAATTGTCCTTGCCTCTTCGGCATTCCTCATTGCCGAAAGAAATCGCAAGCTTATCGGCATTCTCTCGCTAGCCTGGTTGTTTACGTTATTGCTTTTGATTCGACTCGGACCGTTCGATCTCATCCTTCAGCTTCCGTATTTGAACTGGTTCATGAATGTCTACGCGCTTCCGGCATTGCTCCTGCTTTCCGGAGTGCTGGCCGGATGCGGTTATGACGCATTTCTGGACGAGGACAAGCGAATGCGCTCGGCCGTTCTTATTGCCGTGGTTGCTTTGATTCCCACATTAATGCCCTTTATTTTTCAAACTCTGCATTTGGCGGGCAGGCAGACTCAGCTCAATGATTGGTTGACGTCGATGGCCGTAGTCTCTTCAATCAGATGGAGAGAGTTGGCTTTTATAGGCGTTTTGCTGCTTGTTGTTTTTGCCTTTACCAAACTTCCCGCCAATTTGAGGATGAAAATTGCTCTGACAATCTTGTTATTGAATGCAGCCAGTCTGGCTTTTCTGGTAAAAAAATCGTTGCCGACACGACCTGCATTCAACTATGAGCAAGTGGAACCAATTTCCTTTCTCAAGTCTGAAGGAAGGCGCGTCATCAGTTTGGGCAGGCATGTGCTTGTGCCTAACACCGGTCAGATTTTTTCAATTTCCAGCTTCCTTTCTTTCATGCCTACTCATCCAAAGGGCATGCTTGGCTTTTTGGAAAAGACTGGAGTGCAAATTGAGGGTGTCGGTCAATATGCAGAAAGACCGCTGACAAAGCTGCTCGATATTGCTTCGGTCAAGTATGCGATTGGCAGTGAGCCACCGCTTTCAAGCGAAGACAAAATCCCGGAGCCCGTCGATTTCAAAGATGGGAGCATTTCTTTTGGTGCTGATCTTGCTCTTCTGGGCTATGCTTTCGATGTCGATGCCGGCAATCGGGACATTACAGGCAGTTTGAGATGGAAAACAGTTTCTCCCACCGGTGCCCTTTTTATGGCGATGCTGGTCAGCAAGGATGGATCTTTGCTCTGGCTTGGAGACCGGCATCCAGTCGGCGGAGCAAACAATGAACGGGCAGGTGGATCAGTTTCTTCGGCAATTCAAGACAACATTCTTCAAGCGGTAATTCCGATGACATTGAAAGCAGGCGAAGAAACTTGCTTGATACTGCAGGTGGTGGAGGGCAAGAATGGTGAGCTGATTGAGCCTGCAAAAACTCCAGTCGAGATGCGATTTGACAAGGTTCCCAAGTGTATATTATTGAAACGGTTCCGTGTGC